>CAZNVY010000001.1:0-16386 GCA_964576605.1 uncultured Elstera sp.
GAGCAGAAGCTTCCCAAGCTTACGACGAGGGTTCGATTCCCTTCACCCGCTCCAAATTATCCAAGATGGTGAGTTGGCAGAAGCGGTCATAGCGACCGGGGATTGTTCATTTTATACCCCGGCATAAACCAAGCCGTGCCGCAATCCCCACCGCCAGCGCCAGCCAGACGGTAGCCCGCCAGATCCACGGGCGCGGATACCAGAGGCGGAAATAGCGCCAGAACCCCGCCAGCTTATGTCTCTCCACCACCCAGGCGGCGGCGGCGCTGGTGGATTTGATGTGGGTGCAGGCGGGGGCGGGCAGGAACCAGCAGCGACCGCCAAGGGCGCGCAGGCGGGCGCAGAGGTCGAGGTCTTCCAAATGCAGGAAGTAGCCGGGATCGAGGCCGCCGGTCGCATCCCAGGTGGCGCGCGGCATCAGCATGAAGGCACCGGAGAGGGCGGGGACGGCGGTTAGCCCCTCAGGTAGCGGCGCCGTGTGGCGGTTGAGGCGCAGGCGCGGGAAAAACCGCCCAAGGCCCAGCCCTTCGATGAGGAAATTCAACGGCGTGCCCGCCGCCCGGCGGCACCCGCGCTGCTCCCGCCCGTCAGGGTCTAGCAGGCGGACGGTACCAATCCATGGCTTTGTTTCGGTCGCCAAAGCAGAAAGCAGTGCCGGAACCGCACCAGGGGCCAGCAGGCAATCGGGGTTCACCATTAACAGAAACGGCGCACGGCTGGCCGCCACGCCGCGATGGCACCCGGCGGCAAAGCCGATATTGCCGTGCCCGGTGATGAGGCACAGGCGCGGATCGTCCCAGGCGCGCAACCGGTCGAGCGTGGCGTCATCATTGCCATTATCGACCAGCAGGATTTCCGCTAAAGCCGGTTCGGCGCGGAGGGCGTCGAGGCATTGAAACAGCGCGGGGCCGGTGCGATAGGACACCAGCACCGCGCTGACCGTCGCCGGGTCAGTTGCGGCCATATTTATCGTCGAGGCGGACGATATCATCTTCCCCCAGATAGGCACCCGACTGCACTTCGATCAGGTGCAGCGGCACTTTGCCGGGGTTTTCCAGCCGGTGGGTTTCGCCCATCGGAATATAGATCGACTGATTCTCGAAGATCAGATGCTCGTCGGTGCCGCGCGTCACCTTGGCGGTCCCGGCGACCACCACCCAATGTTCGGCGCGGTGATGGTGCATTTGCAGCGACAGTTTCTCGCCCGGCTTCACCACAATGCGCTTCACCTGATAGCGCTCGGCGGCGACGAGGCCTTCGTAACTGCCCCAGGGGCGGTAGACGATGGCGTGGCTTTCGGCCTCGCTGCGCCCGGCGGCTTTCAGCTTTTCGGCGATTTTCTTGACATCCTGGGCCTTATCCTTGCTGGCGACCAGCACGGCATCGCGGGTCGAAACCACGACGAGGTTTTCCACCCCAACGGCGGCGATTAGTGGCGCATCCGGTTCGGCACGCAGGTAGGAGGTTTTGACCCCTTCGGTCCAGACATCGCCCGCCGATACCGTGCCGCTAGCATCGGGGGCACCGATTTCCCATAGGGCGGTCCAGGCCCCAACATCGCTCCAACCCGGATCGACCGGCACGACCGCGCCTTGGGTGGATTTCTCCATCACCGCATAGTCAATACTCTCGTTCGGGCAGGCGGTGAAGGCAGCTTTATCGAGGCGCAGGAAATCTAGGTCGCGCCCGGCAGCCCGGAAGGCGGCTTCCGAGGCGGCCAGAATATCGGGGCGATGCTGCCCAAGTTCGGCCAAGAACATATCGGCGCGGAACAGGAACAGGCTGGCGTTCCAGGAATAGCCGCCGTCGGCGATATAGGCTTCGGCGGTCGCCCGATCCGGTTTCTCTACAAAGCGGTCGATGGCGAATACCCCGTCGCCGAGGGCGGCACCGCGTTGAATATAGCCATAGCCAGTTTCGGGCCGGGTCGGCTGGATGCCAAAGGTAACGAGCCGCCCGGCTTTGGCTGCCGCTTCCCCGCGCGCCAGTGCCGCGCGTAGGGCTTCCGGCTTGGTCATTGCATGGTCGGAGGCGGCGAGCAGCAGCAGCCCCTGCGGGTCGCGCTCGGCCACGGCTAGGGCCGCAATGGCGGCGGCGGGGGCCGTGTTGCGCCCGACCGGCTCCAGAATAATGCCGCTCGGCGTAATGCCCGCCTGCCGCACCTGTTCGGCGACGATGAAGCGGTGCTGATCGGAACAGATAATCAGCGGCGCGGCGAACGCCGGGGCCGGGAAGCGGCGGGCGGTTTCAACCAGCATGGATTCGGCCCCGACCAGCGGCAGAAGCTGCTTGGGATAGAGGCTGCGCGACAGGGGCCAAAGGCGCGTTCCCGCGCCCCCGGAGAGGATGACCGGCGTAATCATAGGATTGGTTTACTCGACCGTGACGCTTTTCGCCAGATTGCGCGGTTGATCCACGTCGGTGCCCTTTCGGACGGCGACGTAATAGGCCAGCAGTTGCACCGGCAGGGCATAGAGCAGCGGGCTGACCAGCGGATCGATACTGGGTAGTTCCACCACATGGGCGGCGATGGGGCGCAGATGCTCCGCGCCCGTCTTGGTGGTGAAAACGATCACCCGCCCGCGCCGCGCCGCCACCTCTTGCAGGTTAGAGACGGTTTTTTCAAACCAGCTATCTTCAGGGGCCAGCGCGATGACCGGCACGGCCTCGTCGATCAAAGCGATGGGGCCGTGCTTCATTTCCCCGGCGGCATAGCCTTCAGCGTGGATATAGGAGATTTCCTTCAGCTTCAGCGCGCCTTCCATCGCCAGCGGATAGGATAGCCCACGTCCCAGATAGAGCACGTCGCGCGCGTCGGCCACTTCTTCGACAATAGCGGTCAGCGCGCTCGGCAGTTTCACCAGCCCTTCGGCAAGGCGGGCGGGGATTTCCATCAGCGCCTGGGTGATCTGGGCTTCCCGTTCGGCGCTCAGAACGCCGCGTGCCCGGCCCAAGGCGGTGGCGAAACAGGCAAGAACGGAGAGTTGCGCGGTGAAGGCCTTGGTCGTCGCCACGCCGATTTCCGGCCCGGCAAGGGTGCGCAACACCAGATCGGCTTCGCGCGCCATTGCCGAGGTTGGCACATTCACCACCGCGGCGGTATGGGCACCCTTGGCTTTGGCATAACGCAGGGCGGCCAGCGTATCGACCGTTTCCCCCGACTGCGACACGAAGATGGCAAGGCTGCCCGGCAGCACCGGCCCGTTGCGGTAGCGGAATTCCGAGGCGATATCGAGTTCGACTGGCACCTGACCGAGGCTTTCGATCCAATATTTCGCCACCATCGCGGCGTAATAGGAGGTGCCGCAAGCGACCAGGGTAACGCGGTCGAGGCTGCCGAGATCGAAGGGGAGATCGGGTAGCACAACGCCGCGCGTTCCAGCATCGACCAGCCCGTTCAGCGTTTCGCCGACCGTGGCGGGCTGTTCATGGATTTCCTTTTCCATAAAATGCTTATAGTTACCCTTGCCGACGATGGCCCCCGACAATTCGGTGATCTGGATGCGCCGTTCGACCGTCTCGCCTTTTTCATTGAGGATTTCGGCACTGTCGCGGGTGAGGATGGCGATATCGCCCTCTTCGAGATAGGCGATCCGCCGGGTCAACGGGCCGAGGGCCAGCGCGTCCGACCCCAAATACATTTCGCCGTCACCATAACCGACGGCCAGCGGCGAGCCGCGCCGGGCGCCCATCAGCAGGCCTTCTTCCCCCGTCACCAGCACGGCGATGGCGAAGGCACCCTCCAGCCGTTGCATCCCCTGGACCATCGCCGCTTTCGGGCTAAGACCCTGGTTCAGCAGATCGGTCAGCAGATAGACGATCACCTCCGTGTCCGTATCGGTCTCGAAGCGGAAGCCTTTTGCCTCTAGTTCCGTCCGCAGCGGGCGGAAGTTTTCAATGATACCATTATGGACCAGGGCGACCCGCTCGCTCATATGCGGATGGGCGTTGGTCGTATTGGCGACGCCGTGGGTGGCCCAGCGGGTATGGCCGATTCCCAGCACGCCGGGCAGCGGGTGCTTGAAGACTTCCTGCTCTAGGTTCCGCAGCTTGCCCTCCGCCCGACGACGGTCGAGCGTGCCATTGACCAGCGTCGCGATCCCGGCCGAATCATAGCCGCGATATTCCAAGCGGCGCAGCCCGTCGATCAGGCGCGGGGCCGCGTCTTCGGTGCCGAGAATGCCGATGATGCCGCACATAATCCTAGTCCTTCTTGGCTGCTTTAGCGGCGCGGCGGGTCTCGCGGAAGCGTTTGGCCGCGCCGTCCTTTTGCGTCAGGCTCCCGCGCGTCACGGCCAGCGCATCGGCAGGAACGTCCTTGGTGATCGTGCTGCCCGCGCCGACCAGGGCACCGTCGCCGATGGTAACCGGTGCCACCAGGGCAGTATTGGAGCCGATGAAGACGTTTTCGCCGATGACCGTGCGATGCTTATGAACGCCGTCGTAATTACAGGTGATTGTACCCGCGCCGATATTCGACCCGGCCCCAATTTCAGCATCGCCGAGATCGGTGAGGTGATTGGCTTTAGCACCATCCCCCAATACGGCGTTTTTCACTTCGACGAAATTACCGATATGGGCGTTCTCGCCAAGGCGCGCACCGGGACGCAGGCGGGCGAAGGGGCCGATAATTGCGCCGGGGGCCACCGTTGCCCCTTCGATATGGCTGAAGGCGTGAACAGTCACCCGGTCAGCAATCGTAACACCGGGACCGAAAACCACATTCGGGCCGATGGTCACATCCTGGCCGATCTTGGTATCGGCGGCGAAATAGACGCTGGCCGGGTCGATCAGCGTTGCGCCCCCAGCCAGGGCCGCCGCGCGGTAGCGCGCCTGGGCAAGGCTTTCGACAAGGGCCAGATCGGCGCGGGAGTTCACCCCTTGGATTTCTTCCGCCGGAATGTCCAGCGCCCGCACCCGCGCCCCGTCGCGCGCAGCATGTTCGATAATATCGGTCAGATAGAATTCGCCCTGGGCATTATTGGGGGTCAGTTGTGCCAGCCAACCGGGCAGGCGGGCGGCCTCCACCGCATAAATCCCGCCATTGCACAGCGGGATGCTTTTCTGATCCGGCGCTAGGTCTTTTTCTTCGACAATGCGGGTAATGCTGCCGTCGGCGGCCTGAATGATCCGCCCAAATCCTGTGGGATTGGCCGGGCGGAAGGCCCCGACCAGAAGCGCCGCCCCTTCCAATCGCTGGGTTTCGATCAAACGGCGGACGGTTTCTGGACGCAGCAACGGGGCATCGCCCATCAGGATCAGCACAGTGCCGCTGCCCGGCAGTTCGGGCAGCGCCATTTGTACGGCATGGCCGGTGCCGCGCCGGTCATGCTGAATAACGAAGGGATGCGGGGCGACGGCAGTTTCCAGCGCGGGCATATCGGGGCCGATAACGGCGATGATGCGCAGATCGTCCCCCGCCGTTGCCGTTTCCAATGTGGCGATCAGGTGACGGATCATTGGGCGGTGGGCGACCGGATGCAACACTTTCGGCAGCGCCGATTTCATCCGCGTTCCCAATCCTGCGGCCAGCACTACGGCAGTCACCCGCGCCATTCATCCCCCCAGGGTTAACCATTTACGCCAGGGCGACCGTGCCATAATGGCCCCCCGCCTGCAAAGCGACGTTTTGTTTCCTGCCGTTGCGAGCTGTTGCAACTTGTTGCGGTGTGCTTCACACCGTTACCGTTCATGCCGGTTTCTGCTTGGCGGGCGCTTGGCTTTGGTGTCATGGTGCTGCGCCATGGAAGTTGCGGGGGAGACAGGGTTCGTGGGCACGCGCGTTGCCGGGGCGGACAAGCAGCCGGGCGGAAGCCGCCGCCGGGCGTGGGTCTGGGTGCCGCTGGTCAGCCTCGCCGCAAGCCTGCTTGGCACCAGCGCGCTGGCCCAGCGGATCGGCCCGCCCGCGCTGTTCGATCAACTGCCCGACCGGCCAACTGCGCCGCCGATTGATACCAAGGGCGAATTTCTGCTGGAAGCCGATGAAGTTATCTATGACCGCGACAATGATATTGTCACGGCGCGGGGATCGGTGGAAATCAGCCAGGGCGACCGGGTGGTGAAGGCGGATGTTCTAAGCTACAACCGTAAGCGCAAACTAGTGACCGCATCCGGTAATGTGGTGATGCTGGAGCCGACGGGCGATACGTTTTTCTCTGATTACCTACAAGTCTCCGACGATCTTTCCAATGCGATCATGGAGAATTTCAAAGCGCTGCTGGTCGATAATTCCCGCATCGTTGCCAAGGGGGTGGAACGGCTGGCCGGGAACCGCAAGGTGATGACGCGGGCGGTTTTTTCGCCCTGCAACCTATGCGCCGATGATCCTAAGAAACCGCCGCTTTGGCAGCTGAAGGGCCGTCAAGTGGTGCATGATGAAGCCAAAAAAGATATTCACTATCGCGACGCCACGCTGGAGGTGGCAGGGGTGCCGGTATTTTACGCGCCCTATTTCTCGCATCCCGATCCGAGCGTACGCAACCGGTCGGGTTTTCTGGTGCCAACGGTCGGCTATTCCGAAGATTTGGGGGCGATTTTTGGGACGCCCTATTATGGAATCATCGACGACAGTAGCGATGTGACGGTTGAACCGCGCCTTTATTCTAAAGAGGCGCTGTTCGGCGGGGCGGAATATCGTAAGCGCTTTGACCATGGCCGCATCCGGGTGGCGGGGTCGATGCTGAACGATGCCGTTTTCGATAATAAGCCTGTGCCACCGGGCTTGAACTGGCGCGGCAATATCGCTTCCGAAGGTCGGTTTGATCTTGGCGACCATTGGCGCGCCGGCTGGGATTTGGCGCGAGCGACCGATCGTAGCTACCTGCGCCGCTATAAGGTGGGAGCGGATTTTGCAAGCAAGGGCCGCTATCAAGTCTCGAATGCCTTAACCACGGCGGGCTTTGCCGAAGGGTTTTATGGGCGGTCCTACTTCGGTGTGAATGCCTATGCTTTCCAAACCCTGCGGGCCGAAGATGTGCGGGATACGATTGCCAAGATCCACCCGGCGGCGCTGGCCTCGCTGGTTTCTGATGCCGACGGGCTGGGGGGGCGCTGGAAACTGGAGGCGGATTTCCTCTCGCTGTCCCGCAAGCTGGGCACCGATAGCACGCGCCTGGCCACCACGACTGGCTATCACTTACCGCTGATTACGGATAGCGGCCATGTCTTTAGCCTCGCCGCGACAGTGCAGGCCGATATTTATTCGGTGAATAATCTGACGCAAGCCAATGGGCGGCCATTTTCGGGCGAAGAATCCCGCCTGCACCCACAAGTTGCCGCCACCTGGGCCTATCCGCTGATTAACCGCCAGCCGGGCGCGACCTTCTTGATCGAACCCAAGGTTGGCGTCGTCGCGGGGCCAACGAATAGCAACAAAAGCCGTATCCCGAACGAGGATAGCCGCGTTGTCGAACTGGATGATGTCAATCTCTTCCTGCCGCGCCGTTTCCCTGGCCGCGACCGGGTCGATAGCGGTAGCCGGGTCGATTATGGGGTCCGGGCGGAAGTGCGGTCGGACGATGGGGCCTCCGCCTCGGCGATGATCGGCCAATCCTATCGGTTGGCAGAGGGGAATAACCCTTACCCGCTGGGGTCGGGGCTAGAGGAGCGGCAGTCAGATATCGTCGGCGCGCTGAAGGTCTCGCCGGGGTCATGGGTGGATTTTAACTATCGCTTCCGGCTGGATAAGGATCACGGTACGCCGCAGCGGGAAGAAATGGGCCTTACCCTCTACCGGGGCCGGAATAATCTGTCGCTTGCCTATGTGAATTACGACCGGCTCTTCCCCGGTATTGGTATCGATAGCCCCCGGACGGCCGTTGCCTCTGGCCAGGTACAGGTTTCCGAGTTTATCCGCGCCTATGCCACGGCATCCTATGATCTGAAGCAGGACCGGCTAAGTTCGGCAGGGCTGGGGCTTTTGTACGAGGATGAATGTTTCGCCATTCTTGGCTCTTATACCCGTGACCGGCTATCGGATCGTGAGTTTCGCAACGATCAAACCTTTTTTGTGCGGATTGCCTTCAAATATCTTGGCGAGTTCGGCCAGTAATGGGGTTTGCACGGATCGGCATTCTGGGCCTGGGGTATGTTGGGCTGCCGCTGGCGGTGGCGCTGGCCGAGCATGGGCCGGTGGTTGGGTTCGACATCGATGCTGCGCGGGTCACGGCGCTGATCGGGGGTCAGGATGCCACCGGCGAAGTCCCCGATGCGGCGCTGGCAGCGGTCGCCGATAGGCTAAGGGTGACCCAGACCGAAGCCGATCTGCGCGGTTGCGATTGCCTGATTGCTACCGTACCAACCCCGATCGATTCAGAAAAACGGCCCGATCTTTCGGCTCTGGAAGCCGCCGCTCGCACCATTGGCCGGGTTATCGCGCCGGGGGCCGTGGTGGTGTTCGAGAGCACCGTCTACCCAGGGGTGACCGAGGGGCCGTGCGCCCGCTGGATCACGGAAGAATCCGGTCTGATCGCCGGGCGTGACTATCGCTTAGGCTATTCACCGGAGCGGGTTAACCCCGGCGACCGCGCCCATGGTTTGGCGAAGATCGCTAAGATTGTTGCTGCCCAGGATGCCGAAACCGCCCAGCTTTTGGCTCATCTCTACGGTCGCATCAATGGCGGTAATATCCACATTGCTTCTTCCATCAAAGTGGCGGAGGCGGCGAAAGCCATTGAAAACGCCCAGCGCGACATCAATATCGCCTTTATCAACGAAGTCGCGATGATCCTGCGCACGGCGGATATTCCGGTTTACGACGTGCTGGATGCGGCCCGGACCAAGTGGAATTTTCTGCCCTTCGTACCAGGGCTGGTCGGCGGCCATTGCATTGGGGTCGATCCCTATTATCTGGCGACTTGGGCAGAAGACTTGGGCCATGCGCCGGTCACTATTCTGGCCGGGCGGCAGACGAACGAGGCGATGGCTGGATTTTTCGCCGAGCAGATCGCGGCGCAACTGGCACCGGGGGCCTCGATTTTGGTGCTGGGGGCGGCGTTTAAGGAAAATATCGGCGATCTGCGCAACAGCAAGGCGCTGGAGTTGATCGCCAATCTTGCGGCTAAGGGGTTTGTCGTCGATTGCGCCGATCCCTATGCCGATCCCGCCACGCTGGAACGGCTGTTGGGCAAGCCGCCGATAATGGCGCTACCGCCCACCCGCGCCTTTGATGCGCTGGTCTTGGCGGTTCCGCACGCGCGGTTCATGGCTTGGGAACCTACCGATCTGACCGCCGTGACCACACCGGGTGGACTGATTGCCGATATTAAGGGGGCGTGGCGCGGGCGGGGTTTGCCGCCCGACCGGCGCTATTGGACACTCTGAGAAGGGGAGAGCGATGACGATTCTCGTGACGGGTGCCGCCGGGTTCATCGGCTTCCATGTGGCCAAGGCGCTGCTGGCCAAGGGGCGGCCCGTTTTGGGAATTGATAATCTCAATGATTATTACGATCCGGCGCTGAAGGATGCGCGGCTGGCTCAATTACGCGCGCAGCCAGGGTTTCGCTTCGAGAAATTAGACATCGCCGATACCTCAGGTGTCGCGGCGTTGATCTCCCCCCGCAGCGGGATCACCGAGATTATTCACCTCGCGGCGCAAGCGGGGGTGCGCTATTCGCTGCAAAACCCGCACGCCTATATCGCCGCCAATATCCAGGGGCAGATTAACTTGCTGGAGGCGGCGCGGCATTTGCCGGGGCTGAAGCATTTCGTCTATGCCTCGTCGTCCTCCGTCTATGGGCACGCGGAAAAATCGCCTTTCTCGGTCCAGGACCGAACGGATACGCCGCTGTCGCTTTATGCGGCGACCAAAAAGGCGGATGAGCTGTTTCACTATACCTATGCCCATCTCTACCGGGTTCCGGCGACGGGGCTGCGCTTCTTCACCGTCTACGGCCCCTGGGGGCGGCCCGATATGGCGGCTTTTCTGTTCACCAAAGCCATTTTGGCCGGGGAACCGATTCGCCTGTTCAATCGCGGTGATATGCGGCGCGATTTTACCTTCATCGACGATATTGTCGCGGGCGTGCTGGCGGCGCTGGATCGACCGCCGCAGGATACGGGGGCAAAACCGCCGCACCGGATCTATAACCTCGGCAATAATCACCCGGAAAAGCTGACGGATTTCGTCGCTTTGCTGGAAGAAGCTTTGGGGCGCAAAGCGATCCTCGACCTTCAGCCGATGCAGCCGGGCGATGTCTATGAAACCGCCGCCGATATTACCGAAAGCCGCCGCGATCTGGGCTTCGAGCCGATAACACCGCTCGCCGTCGGGTTGCCGAAGTTCGTGCGCTGGTATCAGGAGTTCTACAAGGTCTAAGCCGGGGGCGGGGGCATTGCCCCCGCTTGATCTTAGGCTTTCGCCGATTGCCGCAGCTTGCCGACGATCCCGGTCGGGAAGAAATAAACGCTAAGAACGAAGAGCACGCCGAGGATCAGCAACCAGCGATCCGGGTGCAGGATATGGCCGATCAGCGGAATACCTTCTACCTGCGTGGCCGCGACGCCCAGCAGCTTCTGAAGGTAATTTTCCGCCAGAATGAACAGGGTGCCGCCGATGACGGCACCATAGAGCGTCCCCATGCCGCCGATCACCACCATCAGCAGGATATTCAGCATGATGTTGAACGATAGGGTGGTATCTGGCCCCGTATAGCGCAGCCACAGGGCATAGAGCGCCCCGGCCAGCACGGCCAGCCCGGCCGAGAGGCAGGTGGCGATCGTGCGGTATTTCACCACGCGATAGCCCAGCGCCTCGGCGCGATATTCATTCTCGCGGATTGCCTGCAACACCCGACCGAAGGGGGAGTTGACCGTGCGCAGCGCGGCCAAAAACAGTAGCAGGACCGACGTAAACACCAGGTAATAGGCCAGGATTCGCCCGGTTATAGCTGTGCCGAACAGCGGCTCTTCGAGAAGCCGATAGGTCGGACGAAGGGTTTCGGGCACGCGGAAGCTGCGGCCATCCTCGCCGCCGGTATAGTCGGAGAGTTGCGAGACCAGAACGGCGAAAACCGTCGCAACCGCCAGCGTAATCATCGCAAAGAAAATCGCCTTAACCCGCAGCGATAAAAGTCCGATCAGCGCTGCCAGCGTAATGCCGAAGGCCAATGCCAAGCCGGAACCAACCAGGGCCGCGCCCCAGGTCGGGCCGATGAAATGCATCGCCAGGCCCACCCCATAGCCGCCGATGCCGAAGAACATCGTATGGGCGAAGGAGACGATGCCGGTATAGCCCAGTAGAATATCGTAACTCGCCACCAGCAGAATGAAGATGCAGATCTTCGCCGCAGTATTGATGGCATTTGCGCCGCTGACCAAAAAGGGGGCAGTGGCGAGGCCGAGTAAGATCAGCAGCAGTAAGGCCGATAGAAAGCGGTTCCGCGGCAGATCATCGGAGAGAAGGGCGCGCACCATGGCTTACCTCTTGGCAACAGGATAAAGGCCCTGCGGGCGCCACAGCAGCACCAGCACCATCAGCAGAACCGTTGAAACCAGGGCGAATTTCGGCACCAGAAAGGCCGAATAATTGGCCAGCAGCGCCACCAGCACGGCACCCAGAAAGCAGCCGCCGACCGACCCCAGCCCGCCGATGATGACGACGATGAAGACCAGCACCATCACGTCATTGGCGATCCCGGCGGTCAGGGTTTCCCGATAGAGCGCCCACAGCACGCCGCCAAGGCCGGCAAGACCCGACCCGACGACGAACACACCGATGAACAGGCGGCGGATCCGGTAGCCAAGCGCCTCCACCATCTCGCTATTCTCCACCCCCGCGCGGATCAGCAGACCGATGCGTGTGCGGTTTAACACCAGCTGCATCCCCACAAAAACCGCCAGGCCGACGATAACGACCAGCAGCCGGTATTTCTCCAGCGCGATATCGCCCAGCACCACCGCCCCGCGCAGGCCGCTGGGCAGCGGCATGGCTTTTTGGTCGCCGCCGAAAATCGCGTGCAGCGCCTGTTCGGCCACGATCAAGCCGCCCATGGTAATCAGAATCTGCTTAAGGTGCTGGCCATAGACCGGGCGAATGATGACCCGCTCGAACACCATGCCCAAGGCCCCAGTGCCAAGGGTGGCGACCACGGCGGCGAGCGCCAGGGCTGATAGGTTCATCGCCAGCGAATCGGTGCTCATCCAGCCTGACAGCGGCGCGAGCACGGTCATGGCAAGATAAGCCCCAATGGCAATAAACGCGCCATGGCCGAAGTTGATGACATCCATCAACCCAAAGACCAGCGTCATGCCAGACGCGATGACGAAGATCATCATCCCCATTGCGAGCGCGGAGAGGGTAAGCGTCAACCACGTCGTCGGGCTGCCGATCAGCAGCAGGGCAGCGATGGCGAGGCCCACTGGCAGCAGCAGCGGCAGGTAATCCATCTTGGCGCGGGGAATGTCGGCGGGCGCGGCCTTGGCCGTTTGGTCCGTCATGGCGGGCGTCCTCCTCTTATTGATGCGCGTCGAGCGACAGGCCCAGCAGCCGCTCCTGCAAACCGGCGTTGGCGACCAGATCTGCCATCTGGCCCGCGTGAACAACCCGCCCATCATCCACCACCGCTACGGTATCGCCCAGGGCGGCCGCGAAGCGGAAGTTCTGTTCAACCAGCAGAATGCTTGTGTTCTGCCGTTTCAAATCCTGAAAGGCACCGATCATCCCTTCGATGATTGCCGGGGCGAGGCCCTTGGTCGGTTCGTCGATCAGAATCAGGCGGCGCGGCTCCACAATCGCGCGGGCAATGGCCACCATCTGCTTCTGCCCGCCCGACAGCACCCCGGCGGGGGAATGCCAAAAGCGTTTGAGGGCGGGGAAGAAGCTAAAAATCCAGTCTAGCCGTGCCGCATCCGGTGGGCCGGAGCGGGCGGCGAGCTTCATATTCTCTTCGACGGTCAGATCGTGGAAGACCGCCATAGTTTCCGGCACATAGGCGATACCGGCTTGGGCAATGCTGGGGGTATCCCGACCGCCAATCGGGGTGCCGTCGAAGGTAATCGTCCCGCGCGACGGTTTCCACAGGCCCATAATCGTGCGTAGGGTCGTGGTCTTGCCGGCACCATTGCGGCCCAGCAGCATCGTAATTCCACCATCGGGGACGGTCAGAGCGACGCCTTGCAGAATGTGATATTGGCCGATGTGGGTATGAACCCCGTCCATCTGCAAGAGAGGGCTAGCCATGCGTGGCCTCCTTTTCTGGGGCGCGGCCCAGATAGGCTTCTTGGACGATGGGGGAGGCGATGACCGTCGCCGGATCGCCATCTGCCAGCAACTGCCCGTGGTGCAGAACGATGATCCGGTCGGCGAGGCTGCGCACCACGTCCATCTTATGCTCGACCAGCAGAATCGTCTTATCGCCGGCGCGCTTCAGTTTCTGGATCAATTCCAGAATGATCGGCACCTCATCGACTGACATGCCGGCGGTCGGTTCGTCGAACATAAACACATGCGGCTCCAACGCCATCATGATGGCAACTTCCAGCTTACGCTTATCGCCATGGGGTAGGGCTGCGGCCAGCGTGTGGCGCTGGTTGTGCAGGTTTACCTCTTCCAGCACCCGTTCCGCCCGATCGATCCAGGCGCGGTGGCTCGTCCAGCGCTGCCAGAGGTTGGCAGCGGCCGGGTCGCGCGCTTGAATGGCAAGGCGCACATTTTCTTGCGCGGTCAATTGCGGAAAGAGGTTGGTGATCTGAAAGGCGCGACCGATGCCGCGCCGGGCACGGTCGGCGGGGCCGAAGCGGGTTACATCCTCGCCATCCAGCAGCACCTGCCCCGCGCTGGCGGGGAGCTGACCCGACAGGAGGTTGAAATAGGTGGTCTTTCCGGCCCCATTCGGCCCGACAATCGCGGTCAGGGTTCCGGCGTGGAAACTGGTACTGACGGCATTAACCGCCGTATGCCCACCAAAGCGGATGGTGAGATCGCGGGATTCGAGAACGGGAGGGGACATGGGTTCGGGCTTCCTGCCTTATGGGTCGAGTGAGAGGAAGCAGGACGGCGATAGGCCGCCCCACTCCCTCCCCCAAGCACGGCAAGTTTAAGGCTTTATCGCTTATTACGGAAGGGTAGCGGCATGGTTGCTGCCGGAATGGTTGCAACCAACTCCAGCAGATCATTATCCACGGCATCCTTCTTGATGCGCCAATGGAACATATCCTGCTGGGCTTGATGATCGACGGCGCGGAAGATCATTTCGCCCTTCGGGGTCTCGAAGGACATGCCTTCCATGGCGGCGATCAGCTTTTCCGTATCGGTGCCGCCCGCCTTAGTGATGCCGCTCACCACCGCCGAGGCCGCTGCAAAGCCCCCGGCCACAAAGAAATCGGGCGGTGCGTTATGGCGCTTCTGATATTCGGCGCGCAGCCAGTCGTTCATCTTATTCTTCGGGAAGGCGTGGTAATAGTAAGTGCCGCCTTCGGCCCCGGCAAACTGCTTCCAGGCATTCATGACCGGCAGAATATTGCCGCCCGGTGCCAGCATAATATCAAAGCGCTCCGGCTTCATATCGACGAACTTTGCCATCGGATGCGCCCCGGCCCAGATGAAGCTAATCATGCGCTTGCCGGGCTTGTCTTTCAAAGCCCCGAACAGGCGTTCGGCGAAGGGGGTGAAGTCGGCGGTATTACCGGCGGCATATTCTTCGGCGACGATCTTGGCTTTCGGGCGCATCGAGGCGAGGGCTTCAGCGAAGGCTTTTATCCCATCGCGACCGAAGGCAGTATCGAGGCCCATCATACCGATCGAGACCTCTACATCCGCCGGAACGGCAGCGGCGGCGGCCAGCGCATCCTGATAGGACGAGCGGCCCGTGCGGAAGATATAGCGGTTCCATTTATCGCCGGTGATCGAGTCGGCCACGGCGGGTTCAACGATCAGGATTTTCTTGGCCTCTTCGGCGACCGGCAGCATGGCGAGGGCGACCGGCGAGCCGGTGGAGCCGACGGCGATTTCGGCACCGTCATCGGCGTAGCATTCTTCCAGCAGCGCCTTGCCGCGATCCGGCTTCAACTGATCGTCCTTGACCAGCACCTGAACCTTGCGGCCCAGGATTTCATTTTTGCCCTGGGTCAGATATTCTAGGCCCATCATGAAGCCGACCTCGGTCTGCTTCGCATAGGCTTCCAGCGCGCCCGTTTTCCCGGCGATCAGGCAGATTTTTAGGTCTTTCGCCATAGCTGGGCTGGACAGCGCCGCAAGCGCCGCGCCCGCCAGACAGAGAGTCCGAAGGTTTCGCATGGTTTCCTCCCCCAAATCAGTTATCTTTTAGGACTGACTTCCTTTGTGACCCAATGTGCAATCTGACACTTGAGTCATGTTTCATCTTTTCCTATCGTCTCATCGCACTCCCGTCAAGCGGGGACGTGTGGAAGGAGACGTTCAATGGCGAATGCACCGACAGAAGCGGCATCGCTGACCGTGACAAGCCTAACCCCGAAAACCAGCCGGGGGGAGCGGACTCGTCAGCGGATTCTCGATGCTGCCGAGCGTGATATCGGCAGCCGTGGGTTTTCCGAAGCCTCGATCAGCACGATCACCCAGGAGGCGAAAGTAGCTCAAGGCACTTTTTACCTCTATTTCCGGTCGAAAGAGGATGTCCTGCGCGAATTGGTCTTGCGTATGGGCCGCCGTTTGCGCCGCCATCTTACCTTGGCCACCACCGGCTTATCGGATCGGTTAGCCATCGAAAAACGCGGCTTGCACGCGTTTCTCTCCTTCGTGCGCGATAATCCCAACCTCTATCGGGTGGTGGCGGAATCGCAATTTGTAGATGAAGAAGCGCACCGTAGATACTATCATGATTTTGCGAACGGGTACCGCTTGCTGCTAGAGGAAGCAGCAGCTGTAGGCCAAATTTCGCAAGGAGATGCGGAAGTGCGGGCCTGGGCATTAATGGGGATCAGTGACTTTCTGGGGCGGCGCTACGCGCTCTGGGACCAGGAAACGCCGATCGAGACGGTGGTCGAGGCTGCTTTCGCGTTTTTATCCCAGGGTCTTACCCCAAACGCGGGGGCAGCGCGGTGACGCCGATGCCCGATCCTTTGGTGCTGGTGCAGCGCGAAGGCGGCGTTGCTCGGCTAACCCTGAACCGTCCGCAGCGGCACAATAGTCTCGTCCCCGACCTGATAACGGCGCTGCTGATAGCGCTGGCCGATCTTGCCGAAACGCCACCGCGGCTCTTGGTGCTCACCGGGGCCGGGCGCAGTTTTTCCACCGGCGGTGATGTGAGCGGCTTTGCCGATCAGCCCCGCGACCGGCGCGCGGAATACGCCGCCGGACTGGTTGGGGGGCTGCATCAGGCCATTCTGCAGTTGATCGACCTGCCGTGCCCGATACTGGCCCGCGTGCAGGGGCCGGTCACCGGCGGATCGCTGGGGCTTGTCCTGAGCGCG
>CAZNVY010000001.1:16429-21672 GCA_964576605.1 uncultured Elstera sp.
AGTATGTCGATGGTGGTTTCGCGCCCGACGGCGGCTGGACGGCGCTGCTGCCTGACCGTATCGGTCCGGCCCGCGCTGCCGAAATTCAGCTTCTCAACCGGATCGTTACGGCCGAAGAGGCGCAGCGCCTGGGAATCGTGCAGGCGGTTACTGATCCCGACGGGCTGGACGATCAGATTGCCGTCTGGGTCCAGACCCTACTGGGGAAACAGCCCGCCAGTCTTATAGCCACCAAACGGTTGCTCTGGTCGCCGGATCGCCGGGCGGCGGTGGCGGCGGGGTTGGAGCGGGAGCGCCAGCAGTTTCTGGCCCTGATCGGTACCACCGCGACCGAAGCCGGCATGAAACAGTTTCTGGGGAGGGCGGCATGAAACTCGTTCCCGATCTTTGTCACCAGCGGGCCAGCTTAACCCCCGATGCCCCAGCCTTTGCCGATCCGATCGGCGGGCGGGTTTGGAGCTTTGCGGAGATCGATCAGCGGGTTGGGCGCGGCGGGGCGCTGCTGCGCGCTGCCGGACTGGGGCCGGGCGACCGGATCGCCATCCTATGCCATAATAACGTACAGTTTTTCGAGTTGCTCTTCGCGTGCGCCCGCGCAGGGCTGATCCTGGTTCCTCTGAACTGGCGGCAGACCGTCGCCGAACTGGGACCGGTGCTGGAAGACAGCGGTGCAAAGCTGCTGATTCATGACGCGCCGACCGCCGATCTGGCCGGTAAGTTGGCTGCGGCGGCTCGGCTTCCCGTGCGGGCGTTGGCCGATTGGGACGCCCAATGCGACCAGCCTGGCGAGAGTTTGCCGCCTGCGCCCTGGGATACCGGGCGGCCCTGGTATCTTCTCTATACCTCTGGCACCACCGGCAAGCCCAAGGCGGTTATTCAGACGGCGGGTATGGCGGTGGCCAATATGGTCAATGTCCAAACCGCAACGGGCATCGGCCCCGATACGAAGTCGTTGAACTTTTTACCCTTATTTCATACCGCTGGGATTAATTTGCACACGATGCCGGTATTTCTTACGGGGGGGCTATCGCAGGTTCTACCGAAGTTCGAGGTTGATGTGGTTCTGGACCTAATCCAGCAGGGCAGCATTACGGTATTTTTTGGCGTTCCGGCAATTTATCAGGCAATCAGCCTGCATCCGGCCTTCGAGCACACGGATTTTTCCGCCGTCCGGCACTGGGGGTGCGGGGGTGCCCCGATTTCCGCAGCCTTGATCGAAACCTTCTTGGAGCGCGGGGTCACCATCTGTAATGGTATGGGCATGACCGAAACCGGGCCGACCGTGTTTTTCATGGACCGCGCCCATGCGCCGACCAAAATCGGGTCGGTCGGCAAGCCCCAGCTTTTGGCGGAAGTGCGCCTGGTGAGTGCCGATGGGCGCGACGCGGCCGAGGGGGAGCTATGGTTTCGCGGCCCTGGCATCACGCCAGGCTATTTCAATAACCCCGACGCGACGGCGGCGGCCTTTGCCGACGGCGGTTGGCTGCGCTCTGGCGATATTGCCCGCCGCGACGCCGAGGGCTATTACACGATCGTTGACCGGATCAAGGACATGTATATCTCCGGCGGCGAGAATGTTTATCCCGCCGAAGTCGAACATGTGTTGCAAGCCCATCCAGCGGTGCTGGAAGCCGCCGTGGTGGGCGTGCCGGATACCAAGTGGGGCGAGGTTGGTCATGCTGCCGTTATTCTGCGCCCAGGGCAAAGCGTCGATCCCGCCGTTCTCCAGGCCCATGCACGGGCGGCGCTGGCGACCTATAAGGTGCCGAAGCATATAAGCATCGTGACCGATTTTCCGCGCACCGCGGCAGGGAAGGTGCAAAAGCATTATCTGCGCGCGGCCCTGACCCAGCCTATCCCGTCGGAGACCCAGGAATGAGCCTCAGCCCCGGCCCCTTGTTTACCGTTGACCATACGCCGACCCAGGCGGAATTTGAACTCTTTGCCAGGGTTAGCGGCGACGATAACCCCATCCACGTGGACCCAGATTTTTCCGCACGCACCCGGTTTGGCCGCACTGTTTCCCATGGGATGCTGATCTATAGCTTGCTGTGGGCCGAGGTGCGTCGCCGCTTTCCGCAGGCGGTGATGAAGGGGCAAACCCTGATGTTCCCGCATCCTGCCTATGCCGGGGATCCTTTGCGCCTAACAGCCACTGTGGAAAGCGTGGCGGGGACGGACGCTCATATTCGGGTCCGCGTCACCCGTCTCGCCGATGATACGCCCGTTACAGAAGCCACAACCCATCTCGACCTAGGAGTCGCCTGATGCTCGCCCTCGGCCAAACCGCGACCATCACGCGCCAATTTTCACCCAGCGACCTGCGCGGCTTTGCGGCCTTGATCGGGTTTAACGCCAAGGATTTTCCCTATCTTCCCGAACCGTTGCAGGCGGCGCTTTTCTCCTACCTGCTGGGGGTCGAGTTGCCAGGGCGGGGGACAAATTATCTAAAACAGGAACTGCACTTCCTAAAGCCCGTGCCCCTGGCTGAAACGGTAACGGCGCGGCTTGAAATCACCCTGCTGCGTCCGGAAAAAACCCTCTGCGACCTTGCAACCACCCTCATCAACAGCGCGGGCGAGATCGTGACCAGCGGCCGGGCGCTGGTCTATGTAAAAGACGTGGAAAACGCCTTTTGACGCCGGGGTCTGTTCGCCACTGGCTCGATCTTGGGCAGGGGGTGCCGCTTGTGCTCCTGCATGGCTGGGGGGCCAGTGGGGCGTTTTTTGCGGCCCAGGAAGAGCTGGCGGCCCAGGGTCTGCGCCTCTTGATCCCCGACTTGCCGGGCCACGGGCCGACGGGCCTGCCCAATTCCACCCTAACCGTCCCCGATCTAACCGATGCGGTGGCGGCGTTTCTGGCGACGCGGGGCGTAGATCGTCCGGTTTTGCTGGGCTGGTCGATGGGGGCGCTGGTGGCGCTGGATCTGCTGCACCGGCACCATCTGCCCGCGCGCGGACTGATTATTCTCGATATGACCCCGAAAGTGTCGAATGCGCCGGACTGGCCGCATGGTATCGCCGGGGGGCAGACCGCGGCGGATATGCTGAAAACCGCCGATGCCATGGCCCTGGGGTGGGCCGATTTTGCTCCGCGCATTGCGTTCTCTCTCTTCGCGCGCGGCGGGCCACCGAACCCGGCGTGGCTGGCAGAGGCAACGGCGCGGATTGCAGCGCAGGATCCGGCAACTCTCGCCAGTCTCTGGCGGTCGCTGGCAACAGTCGACGCGCGCGCCGCTCTGGCAGAACTAGATTTGCCGGTCCAGGTTCTTCTGGGACGGCATAGCCGTCTTTATGCTCCCGCTCTGGCCGATTTCTACCGACAAACCATCCCCAAGGCGCAGGTATTAACCTTGGCCGGGGCCGGGCACGCCCCCCAGATCGAACAACCAGAGGCCGTCAATCGGGCCGTTTTAGCCTTTATCCGGCAGCTTACAGGGGCAACCGAATCGTAACCACCAGCCCGTGGGGCTGATTATCGGCCAGGGCGATATCGCCGCCATGGCCCCGCACAATATCGCGGGCGATGGTCATGCCAAGGCCAACGCCGCTTTCGTCCCCCACCAGGGCGCGCGGCGTTCGGGCCGTTTCCAGCCTGAAAAACGGGCGGAAAACGGTTTCCCGCATTGCCGCCGGAATACCGGGGCCATTATCGCGGATCTCGATAATCTGCACCCCAGCCTGGCGACTTAACGAAACTTCGATCCGAGTTGCGTGCCGGGCGGCGTTTTGGAGGAGATTATTGAGGCAGCGGCGCATGGCCTCTGGCTTGAGAAGCAGAGGTCCCACGTCGGGGGCGACCTGGAGCAGCAACTGCCGGTCGTGATAGGGGCCGCGCCGAACCGCGCTGAAAATACCGTCGAGCAGGGGGATTAGGTCGGTTTCAGTCGAAAGCTCCCGCCCTTCACCCTTCACGAAGGCAAGGTAGGCGTTCAGCATCTTTTCCATTTCCAGAATATCTTGGCGCATCGGCTCCTGGTCTGGATGCGCCCCTAGAAGCTCGACGGAAAGTTTTAGGCGGGTCAAGGGCGTGCGCAAATCATGGCTAACCCCGGCCAGCATTTCGGTCCGCTGCTGGATTTGCCGAGTGATGCGTTCGCGCATATGGGAAAATTCTAGCGCCGCGCGGCGCACCTCGGTCGCCCCCTCTAGCTTGACATCGCCGACCGGCTGCCCTTTGCCAAAGCGCTCTGCCGCCTCGGCCAAGCGGCGGATCGGGCGGACCTGATTGCGCATAAAAATGCTGGCGATCCCAAACAGGAGCAGCGAGGTGCCGACCATCCACAGAACGAAAACATAGGTGGTCGAGGTGAAAATCCGCTTCTTATTCACCCAAGCGCGAAGTACCCCGTCCGAGGTTTGCGCTTCGATGACGATCAGCCGCTCGTCCTCGGCATCCCGCAGCCGGAACGGGCGGCGCAACCGCTCGGTCAGGGCGGCTGCCAGCGTGTCATCATAGGCGGCGGGGCTGGCGATATTCGGCAGAATGGCGTTGGGCGCAAAGGCAAAGGTAACGCCTGTGGCAATTTCTGCATCGGTCAGCAGTTGCGGAATGCTGGTGGGATCGCGCGGGAACGCCTGTTCCAGCTGATTGATGACGAAGGCCACTTCCCCCGCCACCGAGCCAGAGAGGCGACGCGATAGGATGCTCCAATGCTGCTCGAAGAAAATATAGGTCGTGACGATCTGCAAGACGATCATCGGCGTCACGATAATCATCAGCGACCGGGCATAGAGATTCTTCGGCAGATATTTTTTCAGGCGCAGGGCCTCCAGCCACGGCACCAGCCGGGGCCAGCGGCGACGCAGCGGCTTAGTCGAGATGGAGAACATAACCCTTACCCCGGATCGTTTGCAGATACCGTGGGAATTTGGGGTCGGTCTCGATCTTTTTCCGTAGGCGCGTGACGGCAACGTCAATGGCCCGGTCGGTGATCGCCGCGCCATCGGCGGCCAAATCTTCGCGCGCGATGGGTTGGCCGGCGTGGTCGACCAGGGCGACCAGCAGGTCGGCCTCGCCGGAGGTCAGATAAATCGCTTCCCCATCGCGGGTCAGCAATCGGCGTTTTCGATCAAAGCGATGCGGGCCGAAGGCGACCAGATCGGCGTCAAGGCTTTCGGTTTCCGTCAGCGGCACGGGCGGTACGGCAGCGGCCCGCCGCAAAATTGTGCGTAGGCGTAGCACTAATTCGCGCGGGTCGAAGGGTTTGACCAGATAATCATCGGCCCCAACCTCCAGCCCCG
>CAZNVY010000001.1:21691-41055 GCA_964576605.1 uncultured Elstera sp.
TTCCCCAAGGGCGGTTAGAAACAAGACCGGCACATCTTGTTCAGCCCGCACGGCACGCACGAGGTCGATCCCGCTTTCGCCCGGCATCATAACATCGACGATCAGAATATCGAAGGCCAGCGCATCCAGCTTTTCCCGCGCGTCAGCCGCGCTTTGGACGGCGACGGTTTGAAAACCATTTTCGCCCAGAAACCGCTGCAGAAGATCGCTGAGGCGCTTATCGTCATCGACGATCAGCACTAGGGCGGGGTCGGTGACGGGCAGGCCCATCGCCCCTCCTAGCGGGACAGGCCCGGCATTGGGATTCCCAGCTTGTCCAGCCGTTCCTTGAGGCTGGCGAGCATTTCCCGCTTGCCATCCGCCGATGGAATATGCCCGACATAGGTTTCCATGAAATCGGGCCGTCCCAGATAATGGCGTACCAGGGCTTTGGCCTTCTCCAGATTATCGCCGGGGATGAAGCAGCCTTCCTGGCACAGGTCGATCACCTGAAAGGCTTTTTTGGCGGTCGGCATCACCTGTTTTTCGATGCTGGCGAAAAACTTGGTGGAGGTGATGAAGGCGGTTTGCATCCCCGAAATCTTTTGGGCGAAGGCGGCTTTTTCCGCCGTACCCAGCGGAGCGGCGACGATAGCGCGGTAGAGGTTCGCCAAAATCCGCAGCTTATGGGCACCGGACCCTTCGCCGGTTAGTAGCCGCCGGTCAAAATCTTCGTCGGCAAAATAGCGCTGCAAGAAACCTTCGATGATTTTCTTATTATTTGGGCCGAAGGTGACGGCATAGATTTCCAACAGGCGGGTGACTTTCTCCGCCAGGCTGCCTTGGTTGCGGATATAGTCGGCGATGCCTTCCTCCGACAGCAGGCGGCCCATGCGCTTATCAATGAATTCCAGCGCGCGGCGGCTGCCGAGGATCCGATCATTAAAGCGCAGACGGCCCAGCACGGCATGGGTGGCCCGCAGTTCGGTCATCAACTCCGAGGAGGCGATGGGATTGCGCGAGGCAAGCTGCTGCACAATGCTGGTTTCGATCGCCGCCATGGTTTCGGGCAGGTCAAGAGCCTTCAACATCTGCTGCAGCTTCATCGCCGTCGCATGGGGTTCGGCCATACGACGGGTGGGGTAGGTGCCCTTATAGAGATCGATCAGATCGTCGATCCGGTCTTCCAAGACCATCCGCCGTCCGAAGAAGGCATCCTGCGCCATATCGCTAATGATCGATTCGGACAATAGCCCATCGATGATCGGCAGATAGGGGGAGTTGGCCGCTTCGGTTGCCAGGGCGTGCAGCCGTTCAATCTTTTCCAGCCAATTCTTGCAGCCAGCCAGATTTTCCAGCAGCATTCGCTGTAGGCGCAGGTTGGCGATTTCTGGCGGGCCAGACCGTAGGATCTGCGCCGTCTGGCTCACAAACTCGCCGGGCTTCAGAATAATCGGCGGTTCGGCGGCTTCAAACGCCCGAATCTTATTGGAAAGCTGTTCCAGCAACCCTTGGATTTCGCGCACCCGGTCAAATGTGCGCTGACCGATGGCCTTGGCCTGCAGGGCCGATGCGCGTTCCGTAATGTCCCGCAAGAGGGTGCCGGCCCCATCGATGCGCGAGTGATTGCGCGCCGAATAGATCAACTCGGTCGGCGTAATCACCATCTGGTCCAGGAAGGGCCGCGCCAGTGTGCCGATCATGCTGCGGGCTGCTGGCAGGAAAAGATCATCCACCGTGGTGCAATGCACCATGCGGTTTCCGGATTCATCGGTTTTGGTTTTTTGCTGCGCCGGGGCCGTCATAGCGGGAAGCTGAACAATCTCTGATGTTTAATGACGTTGCGCCGCAGCACCAAGGTGCGACAGACAGCGGAAATCGGTCACAACATAGGATTTCATTGCCTCGCCCCCTTCTGCGGCCAGCCGATACTCTCTCGGACTATGGGCTGTCGCAGCGCGGAAGTCACGCTCAAATCGCCAGTCCCTATTATCGCGGCGCGATTTATCCCGGATTTAAGGAACCCGGACCGGGCGACTAAGGGGGGTGGGGGCTGGGCGTGCTGTTTGCGCTGCGACAGGGGCCGTTGTTGGCCGGAAGCGCTTCCGATCTTCTTCGGCGATCATCCCGATCATGACCTTGCGGAAGCCTTCAACCGCCGCCGCCCCCGCCGACCGATAGGCGCGGGCAATCAGCTGGCGTTGGTTTTCCGACAGAACCCGTTCCAGCTCTTGGCCTTTCTCGGTCAGGGTTAGCAAGCGCTGGCGCCGGTCACGGAGGCCGGGGCGTTGCGCAACATAGCCTTGATCGATCAACTGCCCCAGAACCCGGCTTAAGGATTGCTTGGTGATCTTCAAAATACCCAAGAGATCACTGACCGTAATCTCTGGGTAACGGCCAACGAAATAGATGACCCGGTGGTGCGCCCGACCGAAGTTCCATTTCGCCAGCATGGCATCTGGCTCTGCGGTGAAATCGCGATAGGCGTAGAACATCAGTTCGATCGCCTGTCGCAACTCTTCCTCGCGCAGGAAGAGTTGATTGAAGCCCGTTTTCAGGTCGCTCATGAAAGCCTGTTCCCTTGGCCCCGCCCGTTGGTCATGCGTCTTTTGGCGCATCTTGACCCTATCATACCGACAAGCGGGGCGAATGGAATATGGCTTCTTGGCAGACTAGAAACGATAGGCAAGACCAAGCATGGCCGAGGGCTGATTCTTCTCGGCCACCAGCGGGCTTTTCCCCGCATCCCCGATCAGGCGCGATAGACCGGCGGAAATCATCAGGCTGGTCGAAGGGCTGATGGTATACATGGCTGTTAGGGTTGCGCCGATGTCCTTGATGCCCGCTTCCGGCGTAAAGCCCGCACGGCCCGACCGGCGCGACTGAGCGTTGCTGATCCCGAAATAGTCCCGCATATAAACGCTGTCGGCCCAGGTGCTCTGCAGTTCAAGCCCCAGCATTAGCCGATCGGTCACCGGCAGTTTGCCGCCTAGGCTAGCGGTTAGGGTAAAACCTTCGCTGCCGCCCATCAGCTGTTTGGCCGATAGGCCGAGGGTGAAGAATGAGACCTCATATTCGGCATCCAGGCTGAGGGCTGCGCTAGCATCAATATCGCCCAGGCCCCGCAGCAGATTGGCCTTGCCGCTCCCGCGTTTGCCGTCCTTCTCATCCCGCCCGGCGGCGTATCCAAGCGCCCCGCTCAGGCGGAAACTATCCGTGCTGACGATATAACCGCCGATCCCGCGGGTGGTTGACGCGAAGAGCCGGTCGTTGCAGGTCACTTCCGCCTACGGCAGGCCGCCGACGGCCAAGCGGTCGCTGCCTTCATACTTTGGGGCAAAGATGGCCCCGGCCCCTAGGGAAAAGCTCCAGGCCGAGGGGGCGGGGGCGGCAGGGGGTTGCGCATTCGTTTGAGCGAAAGCGGGTAGGCCGGTGACGAGCAGGGCGGCAAACCCCAGTCCCCGCGCCCAAGGGGGCGCGATGCGGTCGATCATGGAACACCTTCAACGAGAGAAATGCGGAATCGGGGCGGTTGCCCGTCGAACCCGCCGACACTATCGCGCCACTTCTGATCGTACGCAAGAGTTATTTCATGAAAAACATGAAATTTTGAATGTTAAACCATGAGTCCACCACGCCGAACCACCGGATGCCCGGTATCGGGCACCATGCGCGGGCCGACTTGGAAACTCACCCCTCCGGCTACGCCGCGCGCCCCAGCCCCCTCGAAGAAAACCGCCCTGATCCCATCGCGCACGCTGGTGGGCAGCGGGGCGGGGGTGCGGATCACAAGATCCAGTTGGGTCTGTTTCGCCAAACCATCGATTTGGATCGGGCCGATATGCGTCAGGTCAAGGTCGAGCACAAAGCGCTGGCCGCCGCCTTGGTTCTGCCGGTTGCGTTCGGCTTCCTCATCGGTCACCTGATGCAGATAGAGCCGGATCGGTTCGATCAACGCGCCGCCGGTCATCACCGGCAGGGTGATAGCCCGCCAGTCGGCTCCGCTGCTGCCGCGCGCTTCCTCGCCCGCCGCCTCGAACTCGTGCGCGGCCCCGGCGAGGGCACTACGTCCACGTCCGCTTTTTTCAAGATTGGCCCGCGCCTGATCGCCGACCAAGGTGCGCAGGTCACCCTTACTGGCCCCGCTGGCGAAAATCATCATGCTCGCGGCCAATTGTGGTCCCAAGCGCGGCACCATCGCCAGCACCGCCTGTTCGGTTTGACCGCCGGCGGCCTGTGCCGCTGCAACCAGCGCGGGTAGGCTGGGGTAGGTTGGAAAACTCTGTTGGGGTGATACCACCGCCTGGGCGGTCGGGCTATTTACCATCGGCGTTGGCGCGCTGGCGGCCAGCTGTGGAACAAGCTGAACCTGGGTTCCCGGTGTCAATGGCGCGGCTTCCAGCGAGACGATTGCGCTGCCAATGGCGATGATCGGGCGGTTTTGTGCGCCATTGCCGATCACCGTTCCCGCCAAGGTTGGCCCGGTCGGCAGGGCGGGGGCGGGGGCGGGCGGTCGGGCGGTGGCGGCCTCTGGGTCGGGTCCGATCCCGGCGAAGAGCGTAGCCAACCCGTCGCGCAGCAGGCCCAGCGGCGAGGCTGCCTGCGGCTGGGGCCGGGCGGTCGGGGGTGCCCCGCTAGGGGCGACGTCGGTCGGTGGCGTTACCGCGACTAGGCGTAGGCTCACCTGCTCCCCCGGTTGGGTAACCGACAGGATCGACGGCGACGACGGCAGCGCGGCGGTCGCGGGGGGAGTGGTACCAGCGGTGGGTGGCGGGGCGGCAGTGGCGGGGCGCGCTGCTACCAGGGCCGTGGTTAGGGCAGGGGCTAAGGCGGTCGCCGCTGGTGTTGGCGAGGAGGGAGTAGCCGTCGCGGCGCTGGGGCCACGGGGTTGCAGTCCTGACGGTATGGTTGGGGCCTCGCCAGGGCGGATTGGCAGCTTGGCCGCCTCAGGGACGGTTGCTAGTGGGGGGATTGCGGGCTGCGGCGGCGGGGGGAGCGGACCAGGGCCAGCCGGTTGCCCGGTCGCAGGCGGCACAGCCCCTACGGCAACCCCCGGCACTGCCGCCGGAGGGGATAGGGCCGGGGCATAGGCGGCCAAAGCAGATTGCGGCGTAACCCCACTCGGCATCAAGGCGGGGACCGCCGGGGGCGCGGTCGGAGCTGCCCCAGGCAGGGGGGCAGGATCGGCAGGCCGGATGACGATAGCATTCAGCACCGCCCCGACCACCGCCTGCGGCAGCATCGACGGTGGCGGCAGGCCGGCTCCAGCGGGGGGCGGCGGCAGGGGGGCGGGCAGCGGATTGGTGCCGCCGACTAAATGCAGTCGGCCTTGGGCCAGTTCTGGCCCGATTTGGAACTGCATCTGGGTGCCGGGTTGCAGGGCCAGGGCGCTGGTGATGGTGACCGGCCCCTGGGCGGTGAGAAGACTATAGGTATTCGCGGCGGTCCGGCCCTGGACCACGGCCTGGAGCACGGCCCCGTTAGGCACTTGCTTCAGCCAGCTGGGCATATCGGGCACCCCGACCGACCCTTCAAAATAGACCGGCGCGGGGCCGGTCGGGGGCGTCGTTATCAGACCCGCCGGTAAAGGCTGTTGCGGCACCGTAACCATTCTGCCCTCCGCCTGCTGCACCGATCCCGAGCCTGCCCGGCAATTTCTTCCCAAGGGGCAGCGATTTTGATCGGATCAGGTGATTTTACAGCAAAATCCGCGCCAGCGGCGGTCTATTTGGGGCGCGCCATCAGCCGGGCGGCGATTGCCTCGACATCCAGACCCGCATCGCTGTTTGGATGTTTGACGAAGATCGGCGATTGGCTGCGCACCGCCTCTAGCACCCGCTTATCCTTACGGATCGATCCCAGGAACGGCGGCGTGCGCTTAAGGAAGGTTTCGCAGGCTTTGGCCAGGGTTTGATAGGTTTTATCGCCCTCGCCGCTGGTGCGCGCTTGGTTGATAACAATGCGCTGATCCGCCTCCGGATCGTCAGACAGGCTAACCTTGATGAAGGCGTAAGCGTCGGTCAGCGATGTCGGCTCGGCGGTGGCGACCACGATGCGGGTTCCGCACGGCAGGGCCATGATCCGCACCAGCCGATCCACCCCGGCCCCCAAATCGAGGATCGCGTAATCATAGGATTTGGCCAAATGGGCCAGATCGCCCGCCAAGATTTGCAGGCGGGTTGGTGGGAGCGCGGCTAACCCCCCGGCCCCTGATCGTCCAGCGATCACATCAAAGCCGCCGGGTGCATAGGGGGTAACGACCTGATGCAGCTGGGCTTTTCCGGCGATGACCCAGGATAGGTCTTTCGGTGGTACGATTCCCAACTGCACATCGATATTGGCAAGACCCAGGTCGCCATCAAAGAGCAGGACTTTCCGCCCAGCACGGGCCAGCGCCGTAGCGAGGGAAATCGAGAAGAAAGTTTTGCCGACCCCCCCTTTGCCAGAGGCGACGGCGATCAAATTAGCGGCCTTGCGCGGCAGGGTGGGCGGGGGAGCTTGGGTCACGCCGAGGGCATCCCGAAGGAGGGGCGCGGCGCATCATCGATCCGGGCACTGGCTTCCCCCGGCGCGGGCAGATCGCGCCCGTCGGCGTGCGGCTCGTCCGGGATCAGCAGTTTGGCCAGCGACACCGCATTGACTGGCAATAGGCCATCGGCGACATGGGAGGTGATGGACGCGTCGCAAAAACTCAGTTGGGCCACATCCGCCGCGACCAGAATCGACCCCAGGCGGCGTGCCGCATCCAAGCGGGTGGCCAGCAGCCGCGTTGCCCCCAGACGCCCGAAAGCGCGGGCGATGGTGGCCGCTTCTTCTGGATCATAGCCTGCGGGGAGAACCAGCACGGCATCCATATTCCCGGCGGCCAGCAGCCGCTCCAACTCGTCCATCTCTTCAGGGTCATAGGGATTAACCGCCCCGGTATCGATCAGGGTCAAGGTTTCTGGCCCGGCGATTCGGCTAGCTTCCAGCGCATCGGCCAGGGTTTCGGCATCCAGCGCCGTTTGCAAATCCAGCGAGAGGATCCGCGTGAAGGCCGCTAGTTGATCGACACCGCCCGCCCGCATCGTATCGGTGGTAATCACGTGCACCGGGCGGCTGGAGAGCACGGCCCGCGCCGCCAATTTGGCGACCGTTACCGTCTTCCCCGATCCGGGCGGCCCAACCAGGGCGATCGGCTTCGTCACATTCCGTTCTGGCAGCGGGGAGAAGCTGAAGGCACTATCCAGCGCTGCGGCCAGGGTCATGATCGGCGCATCGACGGCCAGGGCGCTGGCGGCGCGCACCAGTTTTTCGGCCAGGGGGGCGGCGGCGCGCACCAAACGCTCCGACAGATCGGGCGGGATACCGTGCTTATCGAGGGCTAGGGCGATGGTTTCCAGCGCGTCCAGCGGTTGATCCATCGGCGGCAGTGCGTCGGCCATGGGATCATCATCCACGGCGGCAGTCACCCGCAGTCCCCGCCCGGACTCGCTGCGCTGCGAGGAGAGGATGATGGCGTTATCGCCCAGTTCCTCGCGGACCCGCCGGATCGCCTCCGGCATCGATTCCGCATAGAACATTTTCATCCGCATGATGCGATCCTATTTCTGGCCTAAATCTGGCCGAGGGTGCGGATCTTGGCCTTCGGATGAATTTCCGACTGGCTGAGGATCGTGGTTGCCGGGCGGAACCGTTCGATGATCGAGCGAACATAGGGCCGGATCGCCGGGCTAACTAGTAGCACCGGGCTTTCGCCCATCACGGCGAACCGGTCGAAGGTCTGGCGCACGGCAGAAATGAAGCGCTGCAACTGCGACGGCTGCATCGACAGTTGCTTTTCTTCACCTTGGCCGACCAGCGCTTCGGCAAAAGCCTGTTCCCATTCCGGCGAAAGGGTGACCAGCGGTAGCACGCCATTCACCGCATGGGCTTCGGAAATCTGACGGGCCAGGCGGGTGCGCACATGTTCGGTCATCATGCTGACGTTGCGGGTAAAGGCCGCCGCTTCGGCCACCGCTTCCAGGATGGTCGGCAGATCGCGAATAGAAACCCGCTCCGCCAGCAAATTTTGCAGCACACGCTGTAAGCCATTGACCGTGATCTGGCCCGGAATGACATCGGCCACCAGTTTCTGGCTTTCTTTGTCGATCTCGTTCAGCAGTTTCTGGGTTTCGGCGTAGGACAGAAGGTCCGGCATATTGTCCTTCACCACTTCCGTTAGGTGGGTGGTGATGACGGTCGGGGGATCGACAACGGTATAGCCCCGGAACAAAGCCTCTTCCCGGTTCGATTCGGCAATCCACATAGCGGGCAGACCAAAAGTCGGCTCGGTGGTCGATTCGCCCGCCAGCGAGATCGGCTCGCCGCGCGGGTCCATCACCAGCAGCATATTGGGCCGCAACTCGCCGCGGCCGGCCTCCATCTCCTTAATGCGAACCACATAGGTATTCGCGGGAAGCTGAAGGTTATCCTGAATGCGCACGGCGGGCATGATATAGCCCATTTCCGAGGCAACCTGTCGGCGCAGGGCTTTGATCTGATCGGTCAGCCGCGCGCCTTTCGGCGAATTGATAAGCGCCAGCAGACCATAGCCAAGTTCGAGACGGATTTGATCGATCTGCAATGCGGTCGAAATCGGCTCATCGGCAACCGGGGCGGCCCCAGCGGCACCGGGCGTGCCGGGGGCAACGCCGGGCGGTAGCCCCGCAACAGCCGGATCACCGACCTCCGCCGCCGCCGAGGCGGCTTTCTGAGCGCGGGTGGAGTAATAGGCGGCCCCGCCCATGATCGCGGCCAGCACCAGGAAGGTGAGGGTCGGCATCCCCGGCAGAATACCCAAAACCGCGACCAGCACCGCCGTCATCCCCAGGGCAGCGGGGAAGCCGCCGAGCTGTTCGACCAGGGCCTTATCGGTGGTGCCCTGCGCATTGCCCTTGGTGACCAGCAAACCGGCGGCGACCGAGACAATCAGCGCCGGGATCTGGCTGACCAGACCGTCGCCGACGGTAAGCACGGTATAGTTATTCGCTGCCTGCAAAAACGATAGGTTATGCTGCAACGTGCCGATCAACAGCCCGCCGATGATGTTAATCATCGTAATCAGCAAGCCTGCGATCGCATCGCCGCGCACGAATTTTGCCGCCCCGTCCATGGCCCCATAGAAGGTGGATTCATCTTCCAACTGCTTACGGCGGGCCTTGGCTTCGGCTTCATTGATAAGGCCAGAGGACAGATCGGCGTCGATGGCCATCTGCTTGCCGGGCATCGCATCCAGGGTAAAGCGCGCCGCGACTTCCGCGATACGGCCCGACCCTTTGGTGATGACGACGAAATTCACAATCAACAGAATAATAAAAACAATAATCCCGATGATGAAATTACCCGACATCAGCAGGTTACCGAAGGTCTCGATCACGTGACCGGCGGCATTGGTGCCTTGATGACCATTGCTGAGGATCAAGCGCGTCGAGGCCATATTCAAGGCCAAGCGCAGCAGCGTCGTCATCAACAGGATCGTCGGAAAGGAACTCAGATCGGTCGGGCGCTGGATGAACAGGGTGACCATCAGGATTAGAACGGAGGCCATCAGCGATATCGCCAGCGAGATATCGAGCAGCCACGTCGGCATCGGCAGGATCAGCATCACCAAAATGGTGACGACGCCGAGCGCCAACCAAAGTTCGCCGCGCGTCAGCAGCCCCTGGCCGATTTTCAGCGCATCTTTGGCGCGCGCCTGAGCATTGGCGGGGACGATAGCCACGAGTTACCCTCCGAAAAAACTAAAACGCGGCGCGGTCGCCGTCACCCGGCGGCGGCACGGCGATACCTTCGTCCGCATATTGTCGCAGTTTATTGCGCAAGGTGCGGATGGAAATTCCCAAAATGCTGGCGGCATGGGTGCGGTTGCCGATGCAATGGTGCAGCGTATCGAGGATCAGGTCGCGCTCCACCGCTTCAACCGTACGCCCGACCAGGGCCGCCGTGGGCCGATCGTCGCCCTGGCCGCGGGCATCCAGACTGCGGCTGACCGCCGCCGATCGGGCAAGTTCGGCGCGGCTAAGTTCTGGCGTCGCCATATCCGGCATCGCCGACGCCCCTAAACCGCCGGTATTGTTAAGCACAATGGCATCGTCGGAAATCATCGACCCAATCGACATCAGCACGGCGCGATGCATGGTGTTTTCCAGCTCGCGCACATTGCCGCGCCAGGGGTGCCGCTTCAGCTTTTCCACCGCCGCAGCCGTTAGCGGCCGGTCGGCCAACCCGTTCAGATCGGCGTCTTGCTGAAATGCTTGGCCAGCAGCGGAATATCGCCGGGCCGTTCCCGCAAGGACGGCATGGCAAGATTAACGACGTTGAGCCGATAATACAGGTCTTCGCGGAAGGTGCCTTTGCGCACCTCGGCCTCAAGATCACGGTTCGAGGTTGCGATCAGCCGAATATCGACTTTGACCGGGCTTGCGCCGCCCAGCCGGTCGATTTCCCGCTCCTGGATCGCCCGCAGCAGCTTGGCTTGCAGGCGTGGGTCCATCTCGCTGATTTCATCGAGCAGCAGCGTGCCGCCGTTGGCTTCCTCGAACTTACCGAGACGGCGGGCGACGGCCCCGGTAAAGGCCCCCTTCTCATACCCGAAAAGTTCGGATTCCAGCAGGGTTTCCGGGATGGCAGCGCAATTGACCGAAATAAACTTCTGCGCGGCGCGACGGGAACGCCGGTGCAGATAGCGCGCCATAACTTCCTTACCCGTGCCACTTTCGCCGGTAATCAGCACCGAAGCGTCGGACGGGGCGATTTGATCGGCGAGGCGCAGAATGCGCACCATGGCAGGGTCACCATGGATGACGACATTCGCCTCCTCCAGCACCGCTTCCAGGACCGCAGCGATCAGATCGGGGTTCGGGGGCAGGGGCAGATATTCCTTCGCCCCGGCTTTAATCGCCCGGACGGCGGCCCCCGCATCGGTGCCAAGACCGCAGGCGACGACCGGAACGATGATCCGCTCGTTACGCAGCGCATCGATCAACCGTGCCACATCGAGCTTGACGTCGATCATCAACAGATCCGCGCCTTGGCCCGACCGCAGCGCGGTCAAAGCGCCGTCAATATCGGCGACATGACTGACCTTGGCCCCCCGCCCGTGGGCAATCTTGCCCGCCGTGCTAAGGTGCCCGTCCAAATGCCCGACGATCAACAGTCGCATCGGTCTGCTCCCGTAGGTTCGCCCAAGAAACCCAGCCTTTCGACTAAACCCAAACCGTTCCCGGCCCCGGCTTAATTCGCGCGGTCGGACTTAATGATTTCCGTCATGGTCACGCCCAGCCGTTCATCAACGATCACGACTTCGCCACGGGCGACCAAACGGTTATTGACATAAATATCAATCGCTTCGCCGACCTTGCGGTCTAGTTCCACGACCGCGCCACGCCCCAGCTTCAGCAGCTGGCTGACCTGCATGGTCGCCCGGCCCAAGACGGCAGAGATCTGGACCGGAATATCATAGACCGCGCCCAGTTCACGGGCACCGCCACGACCACCTTCGGTTTGCGATTCTTCGAGAGCTTCTTCAAGCTCCGAAAGATCCATCATCTTCTTTTCAGCCATTACCCGTCTCCTTGGCTTTTCAAGACAACGCCGCCCGACTTAGAGCGACGCGGTTTCATACCCCTGGACCAGCGCGGTTTCATCCGCTACCCCGGCCCCGGTACGTTCCTTCAAATCGGCGACCGAGTGGCGCACGATTTCAGTGACATCGGCCCAGGCCCGCGCGACCAGCCGCTCGGCCCCGCCGTCGCCCCACTCAACCCGGACATCGCTGGGTCCCATCGTGGCGTCGGACAGCAGCGTGATCTGGCCGTTGAACCCGGCGTTCAGGGCCATCCCCTGCAGTTTCGGCTGCAGGGCGACGGCAAGATCGGGATGAACCCGCAGGCTAAGGCGGGGTTGGTCCACCGCCATGGCCAAACTATCCCGCACCACCGCTTCGATTTCACCCAACCCATAGGTGCGTGCCAATTCCGGCATCATTCGGGCGACCAGGGCATAGGCCAGGCGGGCCGCTTCTTGGGCTACAGCCTTCACCACCTGCTGCCGGTCGGCCAAAACGCCGGGAACTTGCTGGGCAATCGTTTCCAAAGCCCGCGCCGAGCGGGCTTCGATGGTCGCCATGGCTGCCTGCAAGCCAGCGGTTTCCCCATCAGCGTAGGAGGAGGCGCGGGCGGCGGCCAATTCCTCTTCGCTGAAGGTCGGCGGCGGTGGGGGCGGCGGCTCTTCCGGTTCCGGCTCTGGTTCCGGCTCTGGTTCCGGTTCGATTTCCATTATCGGTTCTGGTTCCGGCTCTGGCTCCGGCGGCGGGGGTGGCGGGGGCGGGGGCGGCACATAGTCGAACGAGCGGTCGAACAGATATTTGCGCGGCCCGCGCGGGGCCAGGTTTTCTGGGGGCAGCTCCGGCGCGGTCTCCGCATCGGTATCGTCAAAGTCCGAGGCGGTCGCCTCCGTAAGGGCCGGGGCGGGAGCGTCGAACTCTGCCGTTGCAAAATCCCCCGTCTCGAAATCCTCTGTCTCGAAATCTCCATCGCCGAAGGAAACGGCCAAAGCATCCTCGGTCGCGGCCCGCACGACCGGCGCATCCGCCTCTGGGCTGCGCAGATCGGCAAAGGGATCGTCGACGACGGAAGCCGCTGCCGGGGTCTCTCGGTTAAAATCGGCCTCGGCCTCAAGCTCCGGCAGCGGGTCTGCGGCAGAGGAAGGCTCGAACAGGGCCGCGTCCGCCGTATCCGCCAGGGTGAAATCGGCGTCGAGGCCGAGGTCCGCCGCTGTCGGGGCAGGCGCGTCGACTTCGGCGCGAGGGGTCTCGACCGGATCGGTCGCATCCCAGGCCGCGAGGTCGAAATCATCTGCGGTGGCGGCCTCAGGGGTGACGGGGGGCGCTGTCGGGGTGGCTTTCGCCGCGCCATCCTCAGCCGTCAGAACCGTCTCCTCCCCATCGAGAAAGGTGAAATCCAGCGCATCGAAATCCATAGCCTCGGCACCCGCAGGCGTTTCGGCGGTTTCGGAGGGGGGAGGGGGCAGGGGCGGAACCATGGCGCAACCTGTCTTCGGGCAACCGACTAGTAGATCAGCTCATCACCGCCCTTATCCGCGATGACGATTTCACCACGGGCGGCCAGGTCTTTGGCCATCTGGACCATATACATCTGAGCTTCATCGACATCGCGCAGACGGACCGGCCCCATCGAGGCCATATCTTCGCGCAGCAGCTTGGCGGCACGTTCCGACATATTGCTGAAAAACATGTCGCGCAGCCCTTCCGATGCCCCCTTCAGGGCCATGCCCAGCTTGTCCTTTTCGGTGGCGCGCAGCAGCGTCTGCACCCCCGAACTGTCGAGACGGCTGAGATCCTCGAAGGTAAACATCAGCGCCTTAATGCGTTCCGCCGAATCCTTGTTCCGCTCTTCCAGCGCCGTCATAAAACGCTGTTCGGTGTTGCGGTCGAGGTTGTTGAAAATATCGGCCATTTGTTCATGGGCATCGCGCCGATTGGTGCGCGCAAGATTGCTCATGAACTCGGTGCGCAGGGTCTTTTCGTTGAGAACATCCTTCTGCACGGCTTCCATGCGCAGCATTCGCATCACAACTTCGAGGGCGAAGGCTTCCGGCAGCAAGGATAGCACGCGCGCCGCATGTTCGGCTTTGATCTTCGAGAGAACAACGGCAACGGTCTGCGGATATTCGTTCTTCAGGTAATTGGCCAGCACCTGCTCGTTCACATTGCCGAGCTTATCCCACATGGTGCGCCCGGCCGGACCACGGATCTCTTCCATGATCGTATCGACCCGGTCCTTGTCCAGAACCTTGGTCAGCAGCCTTTCGGTGCTCTCGAACGTCCCGGTGAGGGAGCCGGTCTGGCTGAACTGTTCGGCGAATTCGACGAACAAACGTTCGACGACATTCGACGAAACCGTGCCCAGGTTAGCCATGGTCTGCGAGATCTCTTTGATCTCTTCGTCATCCATCAACTCGAACAGCCGAGCAGCATGTTCCTCGCCGATGGCGAGCATCAGGATGGCCGCTTTTTCAGGTCCGGTCAGTGACCGGAAATCCTCACGAACACGCATGGCTCGGTTCGACCCTTACCGTTATTGACGTCCAAAAACTCAATCCGACGCTGCTGTTCAAGCGGCTAGGCCCCAGATTCCTGGTATAGCCAGCCGCGCAGAATGGCGACCACGTCTTCCGGATGCTTTTCGATGATTTCCCCAATCTTCCGTAGGCTGGAGGCTTTGACCCGGCCTTCGATGCGATTGAGATCGATCATCTCTTCAATACTGTCGCCAATCTCTACGGCCGGGACCATGTCACGCGGGCCGCCGAGTTGCGCCATGCCATTCTGACCCAAAAGCTGCGCCCCAGCCCCCGCCGATGCCATGGTCGGCACCGCGTCGAACAGACGGGCGAGCAGCGGACGGATCACCATCAGCACCACCAGGATACCAACCAGACCCAACACGGCGACTTCCACATAGCGGAACAGATCGTCGGTGGTCATGCCCAGGATTTTTTGCGGGGGCGGCACATCGGCATCCAGCGAGGCGAAGGGCATATTCACCACTTCCACCTGGCCTTCCGACAGGCCCGCCGCCGAGGCAACCAGTGCCCGGATCGCGCCAATTTCCTCATTGGTGCGCGGCTCCATGATCGGCTTCTGGTTTTCATCGAAGCCGTTTGTCTTGTGATCGACCAGTACGGCCACGGACTTCAAGGCAATCGCGCCGGGATCGCGGGTGCGGTTAGTGATGCGCTTGCTGATTTCATAATTCAGCGTTTCTTCGGTGCGGTTGCTGCGCGACTGCGAGGTCGTAGCGCCGCCTGCCGTGGCCGAGCCGGTGGGCAGATTATTGGCAATGGTGACCGAAGGGTTGCCGTCGGTTTCCGATTGTTCCGAACTATCGGCCACATTCTGGCTGGAGCGCAGCACCTGCTGTTCCGGATTGAACACCTCTTCGGTTTCGTTCATCCGGCTGTAATCCACCTCTGCCGCAGCTTCGACGCGGGCCTTACCAAACCCGATGGAACGTTCCACTAGATTTTCGATCTGCCGCGCCATGCGCTGTTCGTAGGCGACGCGCAATTCTTCCGATTGTTCCAGGATCGCGCCGCTGCTACCGGCATTCACCCCGCCGCGCGCCAGCAATTGGCCGCGCTCGTCGGCTACGGCGATTCGCTCCGGCTTCAGATTGGGGACCGAGGCGGCGATGATATTCTGAATGGCAACGACCTGCGCCCGCTCTAGGCGCTGCGAATTCTGCATCCGCAGCAGCACCGAGGCGCTGGGTTCTTGCCGCTCGCGGGAGAAAAGCTCGCGGGTGGGCAGCACCAGATGCACACGGGCATCGCGAACATTTTCAATCCCGCGAATGGTGCGGCCCAATTCGCCTTCCAGGGCGCGCAGCTGATTGATGTTCTGCACGAAGCTGGAGGTGGCCAAGCCCTGCGCCTGGTCAAAAATCTCATACCCGATCGAACCGCCGGACGGGATGCCTTCCCCCGCCAAAGTGATGCGGGTCTTGGCCACCTGCTCCACCGGCACATAGATCTGCGCGCCATCGGCCCGGATCTGATAGGGGATGTTCATCTGGTCGAGGCGCTGGGTGATCTTCGCCGCATCGGGCTGGCTGAGGTCGCCGTAGAGCAGCGCCGTCTCCGCCCCGCCCATTCGGGCGACGACATAGATCAGAAAGGCGATCAGCGCGACGACAACCGCGCCTGCAATTGCCAGACGGACCGGACCGAGAGCCTTAATCTGCTGAATCAGGGCGTTCACGCGATCACCTATTGACAGCGGCCAGGAGTGCAGGAGGGTCTGCACCGGCTGGTTTCGGGGCGGATAAAGCGCGGTCCAAAGGCCCGTTCTTCATCCTTCATCCCATCTTTACCGCATTTTCGTCGAGATGGGTAAAAATTGTTGGGGTGAAGTGGAAATTTTTGCCTAAACACGCGGACTTACCCGGTTTGGTGATAGTGCAGGATCAAGAAACCTGGGGATTCTTCCGGCTTTGTCGCGGGTTAGCAGGCGGTGCTTTTAGGGCAATTCGTGAATAAATTATTAATGTATCACAGCGTCTTGCTACTGTTTTCCACAGGGTGAGACCTGAATAGCAGCTTTGGCTACGGCAGGAAAGACTCGACTCAATAAAATTCGACTCGATATTTAATGAATAAAAGAAGACAAGGCGGCTGGGGCCAACCGCCTTGCAACGCGAAAGGTCGATGGGTCAGCGCTTCAGGTCGCGGACCGTTTCGATCATCATATCGGTCGTGGTGACCAGTTTCGAGGCGGCCTGATAGCCGCGCTGGGTAACGATCATATCGGTAAATTCATCCGCCAGATCGACGGTGGATTCCTCCAACTGTGCGCCAAAGACCTTCCCAGCCCCGTTGGTGTCCGACAGGTTGACCACCGGGTCGCCGCTATTGGCGGTGACCCGGTAGGCGGTGCCGCTCACCGCTTCTAACCCGGAGTCATTGACGAAGGTCACGACGGGGATTGAAGCGACAGCCACGCGCTTACCTTGATCGAAAATCTGGTACAGCACCCCATCGTCGCCCACCTCAACGCCTACATAGCCAAGCGGCCCGTGCCCATCGGTGGTCGAGCCAGACAGATTGGTCGCCCCGCCCATGCCGGTAATGGTCGCCTTCCCCGAATCGTCCTGAAAGCGGAAATTCGGGCTTAGAGTGGCCACCGCCGCACCGGTTTCGCTATTGGTGAAAGCGACCGAACCGAAAGAAACCGCCCCTGTGGGGGTCACGAGTTCGCCGTTAGAACCAAAGGTCAACGTTACCGGCGTGCCGGTCGCTGTCGCGGTCAGGCTGGTGCCATCCGGCCCGGTCCCGCCGGTTAGCTGGGCCGTCCAGGTTTGCGGCGCGGTTTTGGTCAGGGTGACCGTCAGGGAATAGGGGGTGCCGGTGGCGTCATAGGCGGTGATTTTCTGTTCCAGCGACACGCCCGGCGTGGTGGTGGTCGTCTCTGGAATGACATTGCCATCGGCATCGGTGGTTTCCGGCGTGGTCACCGTTACCGGGGACGCGTCGGTTGCCGACAGATTGCCGCTAAGGGTAATCAGTGTCGAGGCTTGCCCGGCCAGCGTTCCGGCTGCCGGAACTTTGATCGGCTGCAACCCATTAAAGGCCCCAGCGCCCAAATTGGTGGTCCCGACCGGCAACCCCAGCAGGGCATAGCCTTTGGAATTCACCAGGAAGCCATCCTTATTGATGGTGAAATCCCCGGCGCGGGTTACCAGCCGTTCGGCGGTATTGGCAATCGCCCCCGTGGTGCTATCCAGCGCCGAGGCGACAGGGAAGAACCCCCGCCCGGAGATTGCAAAATTCGTGGAGGTATAGGAGGTCGACAGAATACCCTGCTGATCCACTCGCCCGAATTTCGAGAAGGTTACCCCCTGGCCAACCCCGGTGTTCGAGGCTTTGCCCGCAGCAACCAAAGTGGAAAAGCGCGTATCGGAATCCTTGAACCCGACCGTGCGGGCATTGGCGATATTGTCCGACAGCACACCCATGGCGCTGCTCTGGGCATTCATCGCGGTCACGCCGTTAATCAGGGAATTATTGAAACCCATCGTCGCACCTTTACGCTTTGGTCACGGAAGAAGCCCCCTCCCGATGCGCGGCACCGGGAGGGGGTTTAGGCCTTAACGCTTCAGGTTGATGATTTCCTGCAGCATTTCATCCGACGTGGTGATGGTGCGCGAGTTGGCGCTATAGTTGCGCTGCGTCACGATCATATCGGTGAATTCTTCGGCGAGATCGACGGTGGAACCTTCCAGCGCATTCGACTGAATGGTCCCGGCGCCGCCGATGCCGGAGAAGTTGGTGGTCGGCGACCCCGACGCATCGGTCTGGGCATAGAGATTGCCCGATCGCGCATCCAGCTTGTTCGGATCGGCGAAGGATACAATGGCGACGCGCGCCACGGCCAGCCGCTGACCATTATCGAACACGGCGCGGACAACACCGTCGCCATCGACGGCAACCCCGGTCTTATAGCCGAAGCGCACGCCGTCCTGATTGATGAAGGAGGTCGCGAAAGCATCCGACTGTTGGGTCACGCCGTTCTTGGTCCCGACGGTGCCGAAGTTGATCGTCGGGTTCAGCAGCGCGGCCCCGGTGGAGTTCGGGTTCGAGAGATTAACACCCGCAGTTGCAACCGCGCTATTCATCCGGGCGTTTGCATTGGCGGTGAAGCCGGAAATCGACCCATTGGTGTTGAAAGCCAGGGTGCCAAGACGGCTGCTGGGCTTCAGGCGGCCAACGGCGTTACCCGTTGCACCCAGCGGGTCGCCGGGTTCAGAGGCTTCCGTCCCATTGTAAACCCAGGAATTTTGGGTCGTGCCTGTGATCGAATCGACCGGATTACCGCTTGCATCGGTCCGACCAATAATCGTCATCTTCGTCACGTAGACATCCCAAGTATTGCTGTTAGTCTTGACATAAGCCAATTGAATATTATGGCCAACGCCTAGGCTATCGTAGACGGTCACATCGCTAGTATAGCCCGATTGAATGCCCGAAGCATTGGTAATATCAAGCTGTGCCCCAGTGCTGGCCGTGGCCGTCCCCGTAGTTCCCGACATCCGCAGTTGGTAACGGCTATCGAGGGTTGCCGCAGCGGCCGGTGTCGTCGGACCGCCGGCAGCGAAAGAGCCGCCAATCGTAAAGTTAACTTGACCGCCAGTCGTTCCGGTAAAGGGGGCCACATTGCTGCTACCCGCAACCGTCGCATTGAAGTTCAATGTGCCCGCTGCGCTGACCGACCCAAGGTTAATGGTTGTAGCCGTTGGCGTGGTGCCAACCTGCAAGGTAACGTCATAAGCCGTACCCGCGCCATTCGCGGTGAAGACTACGGCGGCCGTGTAGGTCCCCGCAGTCACTGTTGCTGCGGGTGCCGCCGGATCAACGGCTGGGTCAATGACGCCGCCCGTCATTGTAAAAGTATGGGCACCGGCGGGAGGGAAGGGGACGGCCGCGGTTGCAGGAAGGTTAAAGGTATACCGGTTCGTCGGCGGGCTGGCCGTCGCCGGCAAATTCGCCCCAATCGACACCGTGCTGGTCGCCTTGGCGCTGCCGGTGATCGAGCCGACATTGATAGCGCGAAGCTGATCGACCGGCAGGGTTGCCGTCGGTACGTTCCCGGCAGCATCGGCCGGAACCCCAAGCAGATATTCGCCGCTGGCCGAGGTCAGGAAACCTTCGGAATTGGTGCGGAACGAGCCGGCGCGGGTATAGAGGCGTTCGGTGCCCGTCGGGACCGAGCCATTGGCGCTGACCGAATTGGCAACCGCGAAGAAGCCACGGCCGGCAATCGCGATATCGGTCGTCGAAGCAGAGGC
>CAZNVY010000001.1:41065-43110 GCA_964576605.1 uncultured Elstera sp.
TAATCAGCCCCTGTTGGTCGATCAGCGCGACCGTATTCGCGCGCACACCGCCCGGCGCATAGGCGGCGGTCGAGCCGGACTTCGTGACCAGTGTCTCGAAGTCGGCGACGCTGCGCTTATAGCCGATGGTATTGGCGTTGGCGATATTGTCCGAAATCATCGCCATGCTGGAGGCTTGCGACTTCAGACCGGTGACACCTGCTTTCAGGGAGCCGTAGATGCTCATGTTACTCTCCTAGCCTTGAAGGCTGATCTGTCCGTTGTTCCAAAGGGCCGATCGGGGGCTACCCGCGCACGGCGACGATTTTATCGAGATAAATGTAGGCATCCTTGCCCACTTGCAGCTGCACGCCATCTTCTGTGCTACCGATATCTTTCACTCGGTTCACAGTGGTAACTTTCGCGTCGATTGGATTGCTCTTATCGTCGGTCACCAGCTTATCATTGGCGTCGTAAGCGTAGATTTTGACCGAATAGGTTCCGGCGGCCACCGGGTTATTCTTTTCGTCGCGCCCATCCCAGACCACCGACTTGCGGCCCGATGCAGCGTCGAGCTTCAGCACGCGCACTTCCATACCGTCTTCGTCGTAGATATGGGCTTCAGCCCGGTTATAGCTTTCGCTGAACGTGTACCCGAAGCGCGGCTTCGGCGTTTCCGATAAGGTGATTTTGCTGGTCGGCAGGTCGATTGCGACGCTATTGCCGTCGGCATCGACCGCCGTCATCAGCAGCTCGTAGGTGCCGACCGGCAGCAGCGAGCCATCGTCCTTGCGGCCATCCCAGGCCTGGGTGTGGCTACCGGCCTTACCGTCTACCGTCATGGTGCGAACGATATTGCCGTCTTCGTCCTTCAGCACGGCGGTGACGGTGGCGGCATCCTTGGTCATCCAATAGCTGATGCTGGCCGGCGCTTCGACCGTGAGCAGCGAGCCTTCGGCTTCGACATTCTTGCCGATATAGTTCGATGCTTGCAGCATCTGCGCCGCTTGGTTCGACGTTAGCAGCTTGTCGAATTTCGCATTCAGGTTGATTTGCTGTTCGACTTGGCTGAACTGCACCAGCTGGTTGGTGAATTCGCTGGAGTCGGTCGGATCGAGCGGGTCCTGGTTTTTCAGCTGCGTCGTTAGCAGCTTCAGGAAATTATCGTAGGTCGATGCCACCGAATTGCGCGAGTCGATTGTCTGCTGCGACGCGCCATTCAGCTGGCTAAGGTCGCCAAACATATTCGACGTTGTGCTGCTGGTCGTTACCATGGTTCGTCCTCTATTCCCAGCGGTCCCGTTAAATCCGAATGTCGATCACGCCCAAGCCGGGCACGACGCTTTGCTGTGTGGCCGCCGGGGTTTCCTCGACCTCGGCGTCAGCGGTTAGGGCAGAATTTTCCGCCTGTCCGCGTCGGCCCTCGCGCCCCGATCCGCCTTGGTTCTGCTCGCGCAGGGCGAAGTTCAGCGAATTTTGTTCCGGGTTCAGGCCGCTATCCCGCAAAGCCTGTTCCAACTGCCCGGCATCTCGCCGCAATTGTTCCAGCGCTTCCGGGTTTTCGACCAAAACCGTCGCCGTTACCCGGCCATCATCGCGCACATCCACATCGATGGTAACGCGGCCCAGATGTTCCGGGCGTAGGTCCATAATAACCCGGCCCCCGCCATTGGCCGCGGTTTCAACCAGGCGGGTTCCCACCTGTTGAACGACGGGCGTCTGGAAAACCGGCGCGCCAGGGCGAGAGGGGCTGGCTTTGGCCGCCGATTCGGTTTGGGCGGCGCTAGTGATCGGCCCGGTCGCAGCCAGCATCGATTGTGGCGTCGCAGCTTTGCCGCTATCGGCCGGGGTGCCCGCCGCCATCGGGGTGGCGGGGCCGGTTGCGTCCGGCTTGGCCGAGGTAAGGGCCGTCTTGAAGGCCGCCAGCGGCCCGGTCAGGGCGGTATCGTCGCGAATCAGGGCCGCTTGGCTATCGGCCAGTTTGGCAGCCAGCCGTTCGCCGGTTTGCACCCGATCCTGCGCACGTTCGCGCGCCCGGTCGCCATGGGACGGTTGACGATCACCCC
>CAZNVY010000001.1:43247-51281 GCA_964576605.1 uncultured Elstera sp.
CGGCAACCGGCGCTGCGGCGGCGGTTTGCGCGGCGAGGCTCGGCGCGTCCTGCTGGGCCTGGCCTGTCGGCGCGGTATCGCTGCTTGCGGTCGGGGCCTGGCGTGGGGCCGGTGCCGAGGCGGTTGCGGACTCGGCGGCAGGGGCCTCCGCCGACGGTGGCACGAGGGTAAAGGCTTCGATCAAGGCCTCATCGGTGGGCGGCGTCGCGGGACGTGTGGCGGGTGCCGTCTCCGGAACCACCGGGGCTTGGGCCGGGGCGATTGGGGCAGCAGGGATCAGGGCTTGGGCCGTCGTGCTCGTCGGGGCGGGAAGCGTGGGCACAAGCGTTTCGGCCGGAAGCTCGGCGAGCGCGGCAACCGCGGCGGCCCCGTCGTCACTGGCTGGCGCGAGGGTTAGGGCCGCTTCAACAATTGCCTGCGGTAGGCTGACGGGTTCCTGTTGCGCCAGATCGGTATCGACCGGAACTGGGGGCACCACGCTGGTCTGCGGGGCCGATGGAGCAGCGGCCGGCGGCAGCGGAACCGCTTGAACGGGGGCGGTAACCAGCGCGTTTTCCGCTGAAGCCTGCTGGCCATCGGTCGTTTCAGCCGACGTCTCAATCGGCGCGGCTGCCTCGGTCTCTGCCGGGGCGGTATCGCTCGCGGCGGTTACCGGGGGCATCGGATCGGCAATATTTGCCGGATCGGCTGCCGTATCGCCCGTTTCATCACGACCTGGTTCGGCTGCCTGGACCGCAGCATCTTCGGCAGTCTCTTCGGTTGGTGCCGACGGGGGTGTCTCGGTTTTCGCCGAGGGTTTGGCGGGAGCATCCCGCGTAGGGGGGGTGTCATTGGCGCGCGCGGTTGCGCGCTGCGCCGGTTTGGCCGCAGGCTTTTCGGCGGGTTGAGCGCGGTTGGTCGCCTCTAGCAGCGATTCGAACTGGCGAACCTGCTCTGGCGTGGCTTTGCCTTTCAGGGCAGTCGCATCCTGTACCGCGGCGGGGCTTGTGATCCCGGCGCGAAAGCGATCGACCAACATTGTCTTAACCGGCGTAGAAGCCATGGTTGACTACCTCCATCAGCGTCGTCCCGACATAAGCACGTTGCGTGCCAATCTTAGAAACGCCTCTGATCTCTATGATAAATAACAGATAATATAGGGTGATGCGAGCGAAAACTCCGCAACGAAGCGCGCGACCAGGGAAAGGCCGGAGGATTCGGGCGCTAAGTGCCCGTGCGGCGGGAACTTCTTGCCCAGTCCCAGCCTCTATCGAGGGGCTAGTCCCGCCTGGGGCGGTTGTGTCAGGCGGCGGTCGTTGGGTTCAGAATGCCGAGGATAATATGCTCGACCCAGCTTGCATCGAGCCGCCAATAGCGCGGCAGGCGGGCTTCCACGGTCCAACCTGCTTTGACGAAGGCGCGCACCGATCCTTCGTTACCGCCGTAGCAGCCCGCATAGAGACGATTGAGGCCCAGGGTATCAAACCCATAGTGGGTGAGGGCGATGATGGCTTCCGTTGCCAACCCGCGCCCCCAGACCGATTTATCGCCAATGAGCAACCCGATGTCGCCGCGTGCGTGATCGCGATTGACCGGGCCGAGTTTGATATTCCCAACGTGTCGCCCGTCATCCTTAAGAAACATGCCCAGCAGCAGCGCATCGGGGTTGTCATTCATGCTGCGGATGAAGCCGGCCAAGCTTTCCGGTGTATGGCGGGTAAAGCGCGCTTCCAGGAAGCGCAGAATCTCGGCATCCTGCATCCAGCCTAGATAGGGGCCGGTCGCGGCGCTTTCATCGAGGGCGCGCAGCCAGAGTTGCGGGGTTTCCAGCGCGCCGGTGAGAATCATGCCTATCTCCGCAAGCTATGGCCGCAGCCAAGCAGATATTGCCGCAGTTTGACGATATTATTATCCGAGAAAACCAGCATTGTTCCCAAGCCCAGGGCATCGACCCCGGCGGCCAGCGCGGCATCGAGATGATCGAGCGTTCCAGCCCCGCCTTCCAGGATGATCGGCACCGAAACTGCCCCGGCGATCATCCGATACAGATCGAGATCAAAGCCAAGGCGCGTCCCTTCCCGATGCACGGCCATCAGGCGAATTTCCCCCGCACCGCGCGCTACGGCTTCCTGTGCCCAGGCAATCGGTGTGCGATTGCTGACGATGGCGCCGGTGCGATGATCGTAGAGATAATAAGTCCCTGTCTCGTCCTGCGTCACATCCAGCCCGAGCACCACGGCTTGCGCCCCGAAGCGGCGTGCAACTTGGTCCAGCAGGGCAGGATTATCGAGCGCTGGCCCGGTAAAAGCGAGCTTATCGGCCCCGGTTTGCATCGCCTGCTGCGCCAGATCGAAACTGGTCAATCCGCCCCCCAGGGTAAGGGGCATGGTGCATTCTTCGGCAACTTTGGCAAAGGCGATGAAATCCGGTGCGCCTCCGTTCCGGCTGGCGTCGATATCGACCAGCAGAACCTCGTCCGCATCCTGGGCGGCATGGGCGCGGGTGATACTGGGGGGATTACCCGCGTCGCGATGATCGGCGTAGCGCACGCCTTTCACGAGACGGCCCTGACGCAGCAGCAGCGTCGGGATCAAACGGCGGGTGAGCATCCGGGCTAAACCTTCCAGCGCATGAAGTTTGCGATCAGCTTTTCGCCTTCCACTTGGCTTTTCTCTGGGTGGAACTGCGTCGCAAACACGGTTTCGGTTCGGATGGCGGCCGGCACCCGCCCGGCATAATCGGCTTCGCCCGCTAGAACCGATGGGTCTAGCCCGGTCATTTCGTATGAATGCGCAAAGTAATAGTAAGTGTCGCGATCCAAAACGCCGGGCGGCGGTACCGCCCCTCCGGCTGGGCGCGAGACCTTGTTCCAGCCCATATGCGGAACGCGCCGTCCCGGTGCTTCCTTGAGGCGAGTCACCTTGCCTTTGATCCACCCCAGGCCCTGATGCACGCCAAATTCGTGCAACTCTTCGGCCAGAAGCTGCATTCCGACACAAATGCACAGCATCGGGGTGCCGCGAACCCGCACGGCTTCGGTCAGCGCTTCGACATAGCCGCCGCCGCGCAATCGATCCATCGCAGTGCCCGCTGCGCCGACGCCCGGCAGAAGAATTCGGTCGGCGGTCAGCAGATCGTCCGGTCCCCGGCTTAGGTCGGCATCCCAACCGGCCCGCCAAACCGCCTGTTTGACCGAGGCGATATTGCCCGCGCCGTAATCGACGATCACAAGGTCACTCATTGACCTCTCCCGTTCCCTGTGGCGGGCCTAGGCCTGCTCTGGCAGCTTGCCCATCGCCACCGATTTTTTCCAATGCTCGTAGTCCCAGGGCACATCCTTGTTGCAGTTGCTTTGGCAGCTTTCGCAAGAAGGCATAACGTGTGGGGCCACCACATGGGGTTCGATCAGATCCATGAAGTGCTGCTCGTCGATCCCCAGAATATCGAGGAAAAGATCGAGCGCGGCGGGGCGCTTACCGTCATATTCCGCCACCAGCTTTTCCGCCGTCGCCCGGTCCATCCGATTGTTACGGATATCGATAGAGGTGACATGGGTGGTGCGCCCAAAGCCACGCTTTAGCCATTTGATATAGTCGCGCACGCCCTGCACGAAGCATTCGATCTTTTCGTAGTCGTATTCCGGCGGCACGCCCTCGACCTGATCGCCCTTCCAGTCCAGTTCTTGCTTGATGATGTCGACCTGCTTGCGCACATCCCAGGGGATGAAATGGCCGAGGAAGACCGATCGCACGCCCAGCTTGCGCAGATCGCGGGTGGGCGGGAAGGTGAAGGGCTTCAGATCACGCAGGGACACTTGATAGTCGGACACGCTGTTGTCCAGCATCCCCAGCATATCTTCGGCATTGATGCCCAGGTTCACAATGCGGTTGAAACGGCGCTCGTCATGCTCTTCCACGTCATTATAGCCGTAGAAGGAGCTATATTCCGAACTGGGCTCGCCCCAGAACACCAGCGGCACCTGCTGACGCAGGGCTTCCCACATCGGAAAGGCAAAAATGCCCGTATGGCAGTGCCAGCAGAAATCGCCCCGGCGCTTCAGCGCCTCATACATCAGTTTACGGACGACCTGCCAGTTCGGCGTGAACTTCACAATGTCGGCCCCCAGCTTGCGCAACGCCTTGTGACAATTTTCTTCGACCGTCGGGCGCATAAAGCCGTGATCGAAGCGAACGACGAGGCACTTCAGCTTTTTGACCTTGATCAAGTACCAGAGCGTGAAGGCCGAATCTTTGCCGCCGGAGAAGGGGACGATGCAGTCGTAATCGTATTTGCCGCGATATTCGGCCAGCAAGGCATCGAGATCGCGCCCGCGTTGGTCCCAGTCGATCTGATCGCGCTTCACCTCGATCTGCCGACAGACAGAGCAGACTCCCTGCTCGTCAAAGCCCAAAGTTTCCGCGGTTTCGGGCATCATGCAGCGGCTGCAGTAACGCATGGGTCCAGCAACTCCCTTGGGCCAGATAAGTGCTGCCGATACCTTATCTATCGGCAATGCCTTCATCTAGCGGGCGCAGACGCGCGCTGGCAAGGGGTGCAATACGGCGATAGCCTATGTTTAAGGGCGTTAAGTGGTTTGGTTCAGCTTCGGTTCTTGGCTGGCTTCCCGGTCGGCATCTTTGGGCGGTGGTTCGCCCTCGGCGGCGGCTTTCTTTAACTGCTGCACATAGCGGGCAACGGCTTGCGAGGGGAATTGGGTAATCAGAAGCTGGCTATCGGTATCCATAATGGTCACGAAAAACCGGCGCAAATCTGTATCGAAGCGGCCTTTGACCGTAACCCCGGCGTCGGTTAGTTTCGGGGCGGGGGCCGTGGCCTGCTTCTTTTCCCGCGCGGCAGCATTCGACCGCTGCGCCGACCGTGCCGCAGGCTCGGACCGCGCGGCAGCCGCGCTATTCGCCGATGACGAAGATGTTGACGCGTCCATGGCAGTGCCCTCCTGGCGTTGGGGATCGAAACCCTCCCTCCGCGCCGCGATTCTGCGACTCATATTAAGCGAATAAATTACAACAAATTTTGCCACTTGCGAAGGGGGTATCTGCCTGCCGCACACGCTCTGCGAGTCGCCCGGCTTTCTGCGGCTTTCGCCCCTGGGGACGACGGGCACATCGGAAAAATTTACCTATTGAATCGCTCGCAAACTCCGGTAAGGTCAGGCCAGCATCACAAAAGGTGATGTGGTCCATCTCTAGTCTCCAGAAGGGGAAGAAACTATGGCTACCAATGTTACGCTGAGCACCTCCGTTCGCTCGAACCTGCTCGCTCTGCAGCGCACCCAGTCGGCGATCGACGTCACCAACAGCCGCCTCAACACCGGTAAGAAGGTGAATACGGTCATTGATGATGCCGTCGCGTTCTTCTCGGCGAAAGCTCTGGATAATCGTGCCCTCAATTTTGATGAGCGTAAGTCGAACATCGATCAGGCGATCAGCGGCATTAACACCGCGTTGACTGCGACTACCGCGATCGACTCGTTGTTGAAGCAGCTTAAGGGTATCGTGGTGTCGGCTAAGTCGGCTACCTCGATCGAGCGCGGTACTCTGCAGACCCAATACAATACGGTTAAGTCGCAGATCGACCAGCTGGTTGCCGATGCTTCTTATCAGGGTCTGAATCTGGTTAGCAATTCAACCGCTCGCCAGACCACTCAGTTCTCGGATCGCTCGAGCAGCCGTCTGGATGTGACCGCTCAACGCCTGACCACTTACGGTGTTGGTGCGGCTTCGACCGGCGCATCCATCATGAACTCTCAGGCTCTTGCTGTGTCCGTTGCCACGGGCTCGGCGGTCCAAATTCGTGCGGGTACCCAAGGTCTGTACTATGTTCAGAATCTGACTTCTGCTGGTGCGGTTATCACCCAGAACAACATCACCTACACCAACGGCTCGGCCGCTGGCCAGGGTCCGGTGATTGTTACGACGGCCTCGAACGTGTCCGGCGTTTATACCGCTGCCACCGCCAGCGCCGCGATCCAGGACACCTTCCAGGTCGTCTCTGGTTTGAATGTCTTTGCTGCCTCGAAGATCTACGTCTTCGTTGACGCTGGTCTCACCGGGTCGTTCGCGATCTCGACGATCTCGACCGGTACTCTTTGGTCGGCTGCTGCTTTCGACGTTAATCAGTCGATCAATGCGAATGCGCAGTTCAACGAAGCTCTTGACTTCCTCATTCAGGGCCTCGACTCATCGATTGCCCAGAATAACTCGGTTGCCAAGGCGCTCGGTACCAACGTTGCTATCCTGAACACCCGCTTGGAGTTCACGAAGGAATACGTGAACGTTCAAAAGGACGGTGCGGGCAAGCTCACGCTTGCTGACACGAACGAAGAAGGTGCTAACCTCGTCTCGCTGCAGACCCGTCAGCAGCTCGGCGTTCAGGCCCTCTCCTTTGCGGGTCAGACGGAACAGTCGGTTCTGCGTCTGTTCGGCTAGTCGTTCCTATAGCGTAAGGAAGGAAGGAAGAATTTATTTCTTCCTTCCTCTTTTTTTATTGAGGCTACAGATGTTTTCTAAGAGTCAGGAAAAGCTATTTAACAAAAACCGTAAAATCCTTGTAAAATATTTTCCTAATATGGCTCCCTTGATCGACGCTGATATTCCAGAGAACGTAAAAATTGTATCAGGTGATGAGGTTGATGTAGAAATAAACGGGACTAAGTTTTATGGCGTGGATGCACAAATTTACGTTCAGAAGCAGTTGGATTTTTTTATTCAGAACCCAAATATAATCGAGATTGCTCCAGTTACCCCCGATAAAGATCGAACGCCATTTCACTTAAATTCATTGAGTCGTTTTGATAAAATGTTTCGCCGTCGTATTAAAACTGCGGCGGTTCAGCGGTTGCGATTGGATGCCGCGACAACGTTTATCTTTGGTATTGGCTTAGGATTCCACCTGTATCCGCTTATTGCAGATACGCGGTGTCGTGAAATTATTTTAGTTGAACCAGAGCCTGTTTTTTTAATTTTATCGATGTATTTTACCGATTGGACAAAGATTATTAAAACTTTGAAGGGAAGAGTTTCTTTTGTAATTGATAGAGATCCAGACTCCTGTTTTTCTACCATTCGGGGCCACATTCATTTGCGGAATCCTGGAGTCCAGCAAACTATATATCATTTTCAGCATTACAAAGCAGGTACAATAGACGCAATTCACAAGAATTTTGTTAAAAAGAGCTATATATTTTTCGATGGTCTTGGTTTTTTTGATGATGAAAAAAATATGACGAAGAATTTTGTCAACAATATTTATAATGATGTTTGGGCTGTTTGCGCTGATCGCCTCAAGCCTGTCCAGGGAACTGCAGTTGTGGTGGGGGCGGGGCCGTCTCTTGATGCGGATATCCAATGGTTAAAAGATAATCAGGAGAATATTTTTGTATTCTCTGGCGGCTCATCTCTGCAGCCATTGCTAAGAAATGGCATAATTCCCGATTTTCATGCGGAGATCGAGAATATAGCGATGAACTATGACTTGCTTAAACCTCTCATAGAGAGTGGAAGTCTTGACGATACTTATCTTATTTGCTCGTCCACCATGGATGCGCGCGCGGCACGTTTATTCAGGAAGCGTATATGGTTTATGCGTGAAGGGGTTATGTGCACCTATCTGTATGACGGCTCCCCTACTGCGCTGTGTTGGCAAAATCCGACGGTAGTAAATACAGGCCTTTCTGCGGCATTGCACCTTGGTTTTAGAGATATAATATTGTTGGGAGCCGATTTTGGGACGCTTGATCCTGTTCGTCACCATGCAAGCGGAAGTGCTTATGAAACATTTTCTGAATTAAAGACCGCAGAGTTTAAATTCCCCATCCCGGTTTCAGGCAATTTTGTAAGCAATGCGTACACTAATTCTCATTATCAATCGGGCATTAATTGCGTTAAGTTCATTCTCCGAGAATTTAGGGGTGCAAAAGTATATAATGCATCTAACGGAGTGAAGATTGCTTCGGTTCCTCCTATTCGATCGGGAAGGGTTAAAATTCATGATTTGAATGGTCATAAACAGAATATTGTTCAGGCTGTCGCTCAA
>CAZNVY010000001.1:51316-76230 GCA_964576605.1 uncultured Elstera sp.
TGGATATTGTAGGTAACGATCTGTTCGAGGATCTTAAAAAAGAATTCAAAGAATATATAGACGAAATTAGAATAATAGTTAAAAATTCGAGAAGAAAAAACAAGGATTTTATCTTGTTTTTATCAGATTGTTTCGTGAAGATAAACTCTATCTCTGCCCGTAGTTCACGTTTTAACCCAATGATTACGGGGTCTTTTGTTACTGAGACTATCATGCTTGTACATTGGTGGCGTCGAATATTAGATCAGGATCTGAAAAAATACGAGAGAATGTCATATGATTTCTTGCTCGATTGGCTGACTGAGGCAGAGAGGGAGTTTTCTGAATTTATCGACAAACTTCGGCAAGAATTGCCTCTTGTGCGACCAGAGCTGTTTGACGATAAAGACAGTCTGATTGTCGAAGCTAAACCGAGCGTGCAGAATGCTGAATGATAAGTCGATCCTGGTCACCGGCGGTACTGGATCTTTCGGTAAGCGCCTTGTGCGCACGATCCTAGCTCGGTATAAGCCGCGGCGTCTGATTGTGTTCAGCCGCGACGAACTCAAGCAGTTTGAGATGCAGCAGAGTTTTCCAGATACGCGCTTTGACTGTATGCGCTATTTTCTGGGGGATGTGCGTGACAAGGATCGCTTGTATCGGGCTTTCGATGGCGTCGATGTCGTCGTGCACGCAGCTGCCCTAAAGCAGGTACCAGCGGCCGAATATAACCCTATCGAAGCGATCCGAACCAATGTCCTGGGGGCCGCTAACGTCATTGATGCGGCGATTGATAAGGGGGTGAGTCGGGTTGTTGCTCTCAGTACCGATAAGGCCGCCAATCCGATTAACCTTTATGGCGCTACCAAACTATGCTCAGATAAATTGTTCACGGCAGCGCGCTCTTACTCCAATGACCGAACCCGTTTTTGCGTGGTGCGCTATGGGAATGTGATTGGTAGCCGGGGCAGTGTCGTCCCGGTTTTTCTGCGGCAAAAGCAATCGGGCGAGGTGACTATCACCGACGAGCGTATGACCCGTTTCGTGATCACGCTCGATCAAGGGGTGCAGTTTGTGCTGGACTCGCTTGCCCGGATGCACGGTGGGGAGATCTTTGTTCCAAAGATTCCCAGTGTCCGCATTAATGATATCGCCGAAGCGATTGCGCCCGGTTGTACGCGAAAATATGTTGGCATTCGGCCTGGCGAGAAGCTGCACGAGGTGATGGTTGCCGAGGATGATGCGCGTAACACGCTTGAATTTCCGCAATATTTCGCAATCCTGCCTGATGCGGCGGCCATGGAAAGCCCACTGTTCACTCAGAATGGTCTTGCCCAGCGCTGTGCAGAGGATTTCCGTTACTCAAGTGACCGGAATGATGTTTGGCTAGATGCCAAAGGGTTTGATAACCTGTGGACTAGCGAGCAAGATAGTGATGCTCAAGTTCTATCATAGGATTGATTGACGATGCCGCTGAAAATGACGTTGAAGCCCGGTGAGCGGATCATCGTCAATGGCGCTGTGCTCGAAAATGGCGGCGGTGAGGCACATTTGGTGTTTCTAAACGACGCTGCCTTCATGCGCGAGAAGGATATCCTTGCCGAGGTTGATGCGCTAACACCAGCCTCTCGAATATATTTCGCGCTGCAGTGTCTCTATATTTTCCCGGCGCGGCGTGAGCATTACGGGAGTTTATTAGCCGAGCTGATGGCAGACTATCTAGCGGCAGCCCCAAGCGCGCTTGAGATCATCGAGCGGGTACAGAGGCAGGTTGCTCAAGGTGAGTTTTATCATGCCCTCAAGACTGTGCGAGCCTTGATTGCGCATGAAAAGGAGAGGTTGGACAATGTCAGTGCCCCCATCGAAAGCTTATCCGACACAGCCCCCGGCGGGGAATCCAGTCCAGACGCTCGCGTGGGGACTTATCCAGGCAGCGAAGCGGCTGGATGAGGCGCTACGGCAACCGGATGATCGGGAAGGCCTGTTGGCCGCCGTTCGGTTAAATTGGAAATTATGGACTATCATTCAGGCCGATATTCTCGATGACAACAGCGCTTTGTCGCTAGAACTGCGCCAGAATCTTCTGAACTTATCGAATTTTATTGATAAGCATACGGTCGGCATAATTACCGCGCCGGAGGCAGGTAAGCTTGGTACCCTAATTGAAATCAATAAAAATATTGCCGCAGGGCTGTTTGATTCGATGCGCAACGCCGCAGCGGCCGCCGAGGAAGACCCCAATGATAGTGCTGACGTCCCAAACGATGATAAAATTAGTACCAGCGCTTAACCTGAACGCCCGGATATTTATGAAATGAGCGACGCAATCAATATCGAATCAAATACGCTAACGGGTAGTGATGAACATCTTAGAACCGCTATGACGGCATTACGTGCTGGGGATATTATACGGGCAGTCGAGGCCGCAGATAAAGCGCGCAACATCGATCAATCCGCTAGGGTCTTGATTGTTTTTGCTGCAATTTCTCACGCACTAGGGCGTGATTTAGATGCTTTATCTATGTTGGAGCAGGCAATGGCGCTAGAACCCAACGTAGGAAATTATCCTGATGCTGCTGCGGCCATCTTACTTAAATTGGGTAGAAAGGTTGATGGGGTTTTCAGCCTTAAATTGGGGACGCATCTGCCATCAGATGCTTTCTTAGATGAAATTGTTGGCGATTTCTTCGGCAAGATAAAAGAAATTTTTGATTCTTTTATCGAAAATAGACCGTTAACAACGGCGCGCCTCATGATTAGTAATGGTTTGTATGCCGCAGCGCTGCGACAGTTAGAAGTCTTTGTCGGCCTGTCGGGGGGAGACGCAGAGAGCTTTGCCCTGTTGACTGAGTGCTCTATTTATCTTAGTCTTCATAAGGAAGCGGGTGTTGCGTTCGAGGCCCTCTCCACTCTGCAACCAGACCATCCTAAGCTTGCCGACTATGCCTTGGGGCTCGCGCTTCTAAGGGGAGATGCTGCGGGGGTGGCTGAGGCAAGCGGATCTTTGCAGGAAAATAGTGATGTGCAATCCGCATTGGCGCGCTACCGGCTTTTGGAATTATCGCCGTTTATAAACCGCAAAACTTTAGCGGATGGGCTGACGGCCCTTAATCGTCTGACGGTGCCAAACCCCGATGTGGATGCTTTCCTAGTCACTGATTGGCCCGAAGCTCCTTCGGTTGGTTTTATCTGTGCCGAAATCGACTCGGCCATGGAGAATATGCTTCTAGCCCTGAAGGATCATCTTCCGGTTAAAGTATATCTCATAGGAACCGGGGGGGGGGCGAGCCTCCAGCGGGTGAAGGCCGCGTTTGAGGATTTTCGAGAAGTCGCTGCCGTAGATGACGCCACCTTAATCGAAATGATACGCTTCGACCAAGTCTCCGTTCTATTCGACACGATTGGGGCCGGGCCTTTTGCCCGTCCTGGGCTTTGGCGCACCCGTATGGCTCCGCTGCAGATTCTCTGGGCGCTGCCCAGCCTTTACGATAATCCTGATTGTTATGATTATCGGCTTGTTGTCTCAGGTGGTGCTGGTGACGGGCGCGTAATTACTCTGGACGCTCCGCTTCGTTATCCGGTTCCCCCGGCCGAGTTGATGGGGCGGGTTGCCGAGATCCGCGCGATGACAGTAACCAGGGATGCCGCTGACCGTAAAACGCGCCGTCTGATCGCGCCGCATTCTAATGCGCTAATGACAGATGTAACGCTTTCAATATACATGGATATTCTGGCGTTGGTTCCAGAGGCAAGCTTGACGTTCGTAGCGCTCTCCGAATTGGACGAGCCTCTAGTTAAGCGGGTCTTGTCGGCGGCAGCAGCTCAGGATTGTGCTGATCGTGTAGAGCTGATCGCGCCCGCAGACTTTATAGCGTCTCGTGCTGAAATCATGCGTGATGCTGATTTGGTTTTGGATAGTTTCCCCTACGGAAATATTGAAATGGTAACCGAATGCCTGTGGATCGGTTGCCCCCCTTTGGCCATAAATGGAGATACCCCCCGCTCACGGGCGACCGCAGATCTTATCCGAGCAGCAGGTCTTGATGACTTGATTGTTGACACGATTGATGCGTATCGCCAGACGGCCATTCGACTGCTGACAGATACCAGAATGTTAGCAGGGATTAAGGCCAAGCTAAGGGCTTCCCATGGGGTGATCTCGCTTGCTCAGTATGACGCTACGGCAAAGCTGCTGGCTCAAAAAATCGAGTCGCTTTGGGACGGTAGACATAGTAAGAATAGTTAGGATCGCTATCCGCAGAAAGCTGGAGGCTTAAAATGACGTCATTCAACAGCGTATCTTTCAGTGATATTTTCATCCGTCAGAGCCAGAACACGGCGCGTTTAGGGTTTGAGGTGCGTTTTCGTGCCGTCAAACGCCGACTTGATATTGAGCTAAATCAGAAAAAAGAAATTTATAATAATATGGATAAAACGCTTGAGCCGGTACTTTCCGGTTTGAAGCGCGAGCGCGCATCTGTCGAAAAGCAACGTACCGAATTAACAAACTATTTAGAAGTGTCGCGCCGTAATGTAAATAAGTTGAATGACATTATTACTAAGCAAGTTGTCGCCTTGAGTGATGCAGCTTCTGCGGTTGGTGGTTCTGCTGCCTCCGACTTTAACCTTATTCGGGATCAATTGAATAATAATCTGAAAGCTTTACAGTCGAATAGTTACTTTGAGGCAGGTCTATTAGATAAAACTACTAAGTTTAAGTCACAAGTCAACCCGTCAGGGATTGGCGACTATTCTAGCTATGCTGGAGTCATGGAACGCTCATCTGCGGTTGGTGTCTTTATATCAACGGGTACCGATCCAACCGAGGTTAATTTAGGGTTATCTAGAGGGTTGGGAGAAGCTTTAGGGATTCTGCGGTATAGCTTGGCCCAAGATTTTGATCTTGCTAAGGCTAAACAAGAACAGATGACGAAGAAACTTCAAGATATCGATAAGCAGATTGAAAAGAAAGATGCGGAGGAGCGTCTCGTTATTCTTAAAGAGGTGCAGGCTTTAGAAAAAAAACACGAACGAATTTTAGAGTCTCTGTCTCTAAGCTTTGAGTTTTCTCAGTCGAATACAGAGATTTTTTCAGATCGGACTAGTTTTTTGAAGCCTCAAAAAGGTTCCATCATGAACTTGTTTATTTAGGGGGATCCAGAGTTTTCTCGACAGGATCAACGCAAACGTGACGGTTGGGCGCGATTTTTCTTTGGATACGGTAGTGCAACATTTGTTGCGCTATCCGTCCGCCGAGGTGCTGCGTCGCATCGCGCGCCTTGAGATACGAGATACTAATCCAGAGCAATACCATGCTTTACGGGCAGAAGTTTTTGTCCGGGATCTACATTTCGAGCAAGCTTTGGTTGAGATAGAAAAGGCTGTAGAGATTAGCCCAAATTGGGCCCCGCTTTATAATATTCAAGCGAATAGCTTAATAGAACTCGGTCGGTTCGACGAGGCTCGCCGTAGTTTTGATCGCGCGATTGCGCTTGCCCCGGACGTGCCGGAGTTTCAGTTTAACCGGGCGCAGCTTTTATTCCTTTTGGGGGAATGGCAGGCCGCTTGGCCCGATTATGAGGGGCGGCTGCGCAGCCCTCTCTTTCAACCGCATCCCGATATCGCTGCTTATCCGCAGTGGCTTGGTGAACTGGTTTCCGGCCATCGCCTGTTGCTTTACTGGGAGCAAGGACATGGCGATACGCTGCAGTTCATCCGCTTTGCCCATCGGCTGATGCAGGGTGGAATGACGGTCGTGTTGGAGGTGCAAGAGAGTATGACACGGCTGATTTCCCAGAGTTTTCCGGGGGCAGCCGTCGTTGATAGTAGCGTTTCACTACCGTCGGTTGACTTTCGGGCTTCGATTCCCTCTTTACCCTGGCTCCTGAGAGTGTCCTCAGAAACCCTACCAAAGGGAGCCTATCTTCAGGCTGAGGTTCAGGCCGATTTCCGCGCTGGGGTGCCCTTGGTGGCGGTCGGTCTCGTTTGGGCGGGCAACCCTAATCATATCAACGACCGGCAGCGCTCTATCCCGCAGGAACAATTCTTGTCCTTGGCGGCAACGCCGGGGATCAGTTTCTATTCCCTACAGGTTGGCACCTCCGATAAAGCCCGGCGAGAGTTGGCCCGCGCGAAGGTAACCGATCTTGCACCCGGCTTCACCGATTTCGCCGATACGGCGGCAGCCATTCAGGCGCTTGATCTGGTGATCACTGTCGATACCTCCGTCGCGCATCTTGCTGGGGCACTCGGAAAACCGGTGTGGATTCTGTTGCCGTTCGTGCCCGATTGGCGCTGGATGTTGAACCGCAGCGATAGCCCCTGGTACCCCTCCGCTCGGCTGTTCCGCCAGCCAAAACGAGGGGATTGGGCCAGTGTCCTCAAAGAGGTGAAGCAGGCGCTGATTGAATTCCGCGATCAGCGGGCTGCGAATAGCGCGGCATGAACAATATCCACTTCTTGCCCACCGTTGAGATACTGCCGCACGCGGCGACCGTCCGGGATCATGCCGGATTTCTCCATAATCCGTTTCATGCCGATATTGGTATCGAGCGTCCCGGCGGTCACTTTGCGCATACCCGCTTCGGTTAATAGCCAAGCGCAGACGGCGTTCCAGGCCTCAAGCCCATAGCCGCCGCCCCAGCACGAGCGTTCCCCAACCATAATGCCAACATCGGCCAGCTTGTTCGGAACATCGACATAGGCGTTGATATTGCCGATGTGCTGACCGCTATCCTTCCGCACGATGGCCCAGAGATAGTTCGATGAGCCTGCGAAGGAGGCGACATAGTCGCGGCAGCCTTCTAACGTGAAAGTGCGGTAGCGGTTCTCGCTATATTTCACCACTTCCGGGTCGTTCAGCCAGCCTACATAGGCGGGCGTCACATAGGTTTCGGAATAGGGATCGACGAAGAGACGCTCGGTCTCAAGGCGGCGGGACGGAACGCTCATCAGCAGGCTCCTAAGATGGGAGGGCAGCGAGAAAGGCGAGGGCGCGCGGCAGGGCAGGGGCGGGGCGCAGATCATTGCCGTGCGCTTGCACCAGCAGCGTCGGCAGCAGCCGGGTCAGTGCCGGGCGGGTCACGGCGGCTGGGGTGATGCCGCTGGCAATCGTCGGCAGCCAGGCCGCTTCCGTCATGCGCGGCAGAATGGCCAAGGTGGGCCGGCCCAGCAGGGCGGCTTCGTAAAGTAGCATAGTGGTCATGCCGCAGACGAGATCGCAGGCAAAAACCATTTCCAGCGGCGTCCCGGCGGCGCTGACGCTATCGAATTCCCCCAGCAGCGGGCCGAATTCTTCCCGGGTATTCTTCGGGTGCAGGCGCAGCAGCCGATAGGGCTGGGGGGACAGCACGGCGGCAGCATCTAGGAATTCTTCCACGACGATGCCGGTGCGGTCGGTCCGCCCCCCGCGCCCCTCAAGCGTATAGTCCGGCGACTTCTGATATTGTTCCGGGTCAAGCCCCCCCGAAATTTCCGATAGGAAAACGATAAGCTTTTGCCCCTCGGGCACGTTGGGCAGCAGGCGACGGCGCACAGCGGTAACGCCTTCGGCCTCCAACCTCTCGCGCAGGGCCAGGACCGTATCGAAATGGGGGTGCCCGACCCGGCCAATTTTCTCCGCCGGAAAGCCCAGGGCTTCATAATGGCGCGCGGTGCCGTCGTCGGTCACCATCAGCCAGTCGGGCGCATGGGCGAGAGGGTTGGTACCCGTACCGCGAAAGCGCGCGGCGGCATTGGCCGGAAAATCGATCATGCCGACCGACGGGATGCCGCGCGCCTTGGCCTGGCGCACCAGCGCATGGGCAGCAGTTTCGAGGTTTTCGGAGGTGCCGACGAGCAGCAGCGCGGTTTCGGGCGGCAGTAGGGGAACCGGGCCGTCGAGAACGCGGGCGGGTTCAATCCCGCGGGCATCGAGGTAGGGCAGCAGGGCCGGGGCGACCCACAGCGCCGCCCCCAGTGGCGCGACCAGCGGCAGCGCGTAGTTCGCCGCCCCCGGGTCTTCAACGAAAATGACGATCTTACCCATGGGTAACCTCAATCCGCGCACCGCCTTGGGCCAGCGAGGCTTCCAGGGCGGCGATGATCCGTTCGACCTGCAAGGCGCTATCGCCCGGCGACCACAGCGGTGCCTGCCCGGCCACGGCTTCGGCGAGATTGTCCAACATCGCCCACAGGGCCGTGCCGACCGTGGGCGGCAGTGCTTCTCCGCAGTCGCTGGCGATTTCGTGCTCGCCGCGCATTGCCCGATTTTCCCGACGCGGGGCGAGGCTGACGGTCAACCCTTCCTGCCAGATCGATAGGCGGCCATCGATGCCCCACAGGTCGAGACCGTTTTCACGATAGGCGCGGAAATCGACCGGCTGGGCGATCACGGTTTCTCCGCCCGCGAGGTGCAGGGCAAAGCAGAGATCGAAGTCGCCCGGCAGCGGCAGATGCGGGCCGGGAATCGCTGGGCCAAGGGCGCGGACGGCCACGACCTCCCCCAACAGCATCCGCACCATATCGATCATATGGAAGCCGTTGTTGTGCAACCCATTGCCGTATATCACCGTGGCGGCCTGCACGCGCCCGAGTTTTTCGGCGAGGAGTCCACCCGCGAGGCGGCGCAGCGTTTCATCGGCCCGTCGCCAGACGTTGACCTGCAAGGCCACCCCGCGTTCGGCGGCAATGGCCGTCAAGGCCTCGCCTTCCGCCAACGAGGGGCCGAGCGGTTTTTCCACCAGGGCGGCGGTCACACTGGGGAACGCGGCGAGAGCGGCCGCCCGCAGGGATGGCGGGGTTGCGATAATTAGGCAGTCCGGGGCATAGCCTGCTGCTGCGGCGTCGCTGACCGTGGCATAGCATTGGGCGATCCCCCAACGCTCTTTCGCCCGCTCCCGCGCCTCCGGGGAGGGGTCGATGACGCAATCCCAGTTGAACCCTGGATGTTCGGACAATACCTGCGAATGGGCGGCATAGCGGTAGTGCCGCGCCATAATCGGGTCTTCAGCATAGGTATCGGCCATCTTGCCGAAACCGACCAGGGCCGTGCGCAGGCTCATCGCGCCGCTTTCTCGATGCAATGGCTGTTGATCGCCGCCAGTTCCGGCTTGCGCTTCAACAGGTCGATCAACACCGGCAGACCGAAGAGCGGGCCGTGCTGCGGCATCAATTCGGCATAGACGGCACGGATGAACTGAAGATCCTCGGCGTAATCGAGCTGGCAGCGCAGCCCCGGCCAGCGCAGCGATGCGGGCGCCAGGATGTTGATGCAGCGGTAAAGCTCGGGGTTTTCATAGAAATAGAGCGTCACATGCTCCCGCACGGCGGGATCGTCGATGCGCGCCGCAACGTCTTGCAGGGCGGCGAGGCGATAGACCTGCACGTCCGTCCCCGCCGGGTAGCTTTCGATACGGGCGTTGGTCAGGATGTCGCAGGAATTGGCGAGAAAACTTTCAACGCCAAGGTCGATGATTTCCGGGTCGAGCAGCGGACAGTCGCCGGTGATTTCGACCACGATGTCGCTGTTCATGAAGGCCTGGGCTTTGGCCACCCGGTCCAGCACATCGTCCTCGCTGCCGCGAAAGACGGCCACGCCATAGGCCTGCGCCCAATTGGCGATGGCGTCGTCGCGCGGATCGGTGGAGGTGGCGACGACGATATCGGTTAAGGTTCGGCAGGCGCGCAGCCGATCAACCAGGCGGGCCAGCGCGGGCTTGCCGTGAATATCCATCAACACCTTGCCCGGCAGGCGGGACGATCCCATCCGGGCTTCGATGCTGGCGACAATACGGTCGCTCATGGCTATTCGGCAGCCTGTGGGATCAGCTTATGGCGTTGGGCATGAACCTTGCGGATACCTTCGATGATCGCGTCCACATCAGCATCGGTCAGCGTATGGGCGCAGGTTTCAAAGGCCAGAAGACGATGGAAATGCATCTCTTCCGCTACTGGACACAGGCCCCTAGCATAGACGCGGTTGGTGAGCGTGAAGGGGAAATGGTTGCGGCCCATCGCCATGCGCTGCTGGAAGGCGGGCAGGAGATAAAGCGGGCGAACATATCCTGGATAAAGCGGTACACCCTCAGCGGCCAGCGCCTTCACCAGCACCTCGCGCGAGATGCCTAAAGTCGCCGGGTCAATCTTCGGCGTCCAAACGTAATAGACATGGCGGCAGCCGTCCCGCTCCACCGGCGGGGTAAAGCCTTCGAGGTCTTTTGTGCCCTCGGTCAGCCGCTGGGCGATATGCACGCGCTGGCCGATCAGTTCTTCCTGGCGCTGCAATTGCACAATACCGACGGCGGCCGACAGTTCGGTCATGCGGTAGTTGAAGCCGATCATGTTCGATAGATCGTCATGCTCGGTTGGTCCGACGATATTTTCCGCATGGTTGCGGATCATCTGCATACGCAAGGCCAGCCGGTCGTCGTTGGTGACGCACATGCCGCCTTCGCCAGTGTGGATATGCTTATGGTAGTTCAGACTGAAGACGCCGATATGGCCGATGGTTCCCGCGAACACGCCGTTTTCGGTTGCAAACGGGCCTTGGGCATTATCTTCGATCAGGATAATGCCGTGCTTTTCGGCCAGCGCGCGCCTCGCGTGGAGCTGTGCGGGATGGCCGAAGAGGTTGACGACGACAATCGCTTTAGTCTTCTCGGTGATATTGGCTTCAACCGAGGCGATATCGAGGCAGAAGGTTTCCGGCTCGATATCGGCAAAGACCGGGATGCCGCCATAGATCAGCGGCCCGACGGCGGAGGCTGACATGGTATAGGGCGGCACGATCACTTCATCGCCCGGCGTAAGGCCGATGGCACCCAGCGCGGCATAGAGGCCCGAGGTGGCGGAGTTGACCGAAATGCAATGCTTTACCTGAAACGCTTCGGCCCAGGCGGCCTCAAACTCGCGGATTTTTGGTCCGCCGAGGAATTCATCGCCCCAACTGCCGTAAAAGCCCGACAGGCAGTCGCTTTCGACCACGGCTTGCACGGCGGCCACTTCGCCCGGTCCCATCGTGCGGAACGGCTTGAAGGGGGTGGAAATCACGGGGCTACCGCCCAACAGTGCAAGCTCGGTCATGGTCGATCCTCGACAGGAACGGAAATTTATCGAAAACCTAGCACGCGCGCCTCACCTGTCCAATCCAGGTGATACGTTTTACGACAGGGCAGGCCAACGTGCGGGGTTTAGCAGGGCGTCGTCGGTCAGTCCGCAGCCGTCGAGCTTTGCCATCAACGCGGGCGGTAACGGGCCTGCGTCGAGGGCGCGGAGGGCATCGTTGAGTTCGGCCTGCGATTGCGCTCCAGCCAGGACGACGGAAATCGGTGCCCCGACCGATAAAACATAGCGCATCGCCAGCGTCGGCAGTTCCTCCCAGCCAATCCCGGCGAGGGTGCAAACTTGGCTAGCCGCATCGGCCAGCGGGGCCAAGGCGGGGGGAAGATGGCGGGCGCGGATAGTCAACGCGCCTTTCAGCAAAGCCGAGCGGACGACAAGGCCAACCCCGGCCGATCCGGCTTGGGCGAAGATCGCCCGGCAGCGCTGGTCTAAGATCGAAAAGGCGATCTGCACACTCTTGAACCCAGGCGTTGCGATGACGGCGGCAGCATCCCCCGGCCCATAGACCGACGCGCCGAGGGCCGTCACCCGCCCGGCGTCCACCTCTGCCCGCAAAGCATCGAGCAACGGACGGCGGTCCATATCGGCGGCGGTCGCATTATGGATCTTCAGTAGATCAAGGCGATTGCGTTTCAGCCGGGTCAGGCTGGTTACAACCGAGGGGTGAACGAAGGCCGGAAGCTCGAAATCGCTTATATCCTTCGGCAGCAGAATCTTCGTCGCGATCACCGCGCCCGCGTCGCCGCCCAACGCAAGGCCGGTGCGCTGTTCGGCCACCCCGTAGGCGGGGGCCGTGTCGAAAAAATCCACACCACCTGCCCGGGCGGCCCGGAGGGTCGCGATAGCTGCATCTTCCGGCGGCAACACTGCCTCCGGCCCAACCCCATAGGCGAGGCCAAGGGCGACCGTGCCGAAGCCTAGCCGCCCAACCATTGGACCGCCGCGATACAGCGGCAGCCGGCTAAAACCGCTCATGCCGCCGCCCGACCGCTGGTTTCGAGGCGCAGGGCGTCGATCACCCGGTCGGCCTGGGCATCGGTCATATTGCCCCAGATCGGAATGGTCAGAATCTGCGGCCACGCAGCTTCCGCTACCGGGCAATCGCCGAGCTTGGTGCCGAAAGTCTGCTGATAGAACGACTGCGTATGGACGGGCTGGTAATGGACGTTGATGCCAAGCTCGTGCTTGCTGCGCAGGATCGGGAAGAGTTCGTCGCGCGTCAGGCGCGAGCCTTCCGGGTCGATCCGCACGACGAAGAGGTGATAGCCGTGCTTCGTGTGCGGCACTTCTGCGAGCGGGCGCACAGCGTTCATATCGGCGAAAGCCTCGCGGTAGCGCTTGGCGATAGCCCAGCGCCGTTCCTGCCACTGCGGCAGCTTCTTCAATTGCGACAGGCCGAGGGCCGACTGAATGTCGGTCAGGCGGTAGTTATAGCCCAGCATCACCTGTTCATAGGCGAACCCGCCCGTGGCGGCGCGGGTCCGGTGATCGGAGGTGATGCCGTGATTGCGGAAGACGCGCATAAGCTGCGCCTTCTCAGGGTCGTCGGTCGTAATCAGACCGCCCTCGCCGGTGGTGAAATGCTTCACCGGATGTAAAGAAAAGGTGGAAAAATCGGCCAGCGTGCCCACCGGCTTGCCGCGATACTCGCCGCAGACCGCGTGGCACGCATCGGAAATCAGCTTCAGCCCGTGTTTCTCGCAGAGCGCCCAGAGTGCATCGTAATCGCACGGCTGGCCGCAGTAATCGACAGCGACGATGGCCTTCGTCTTCGGCGTGATCTTGCGGGCGACATCCGCCGGGTCGATGGTCAGCGTATCTGGGGTGACATCGGCGAAAACCGGCGTTGCGCCCATGTAGACGGCGGCATTGGCCGAGGCGACGAAGGTCATCGTGGCGACGATCACCTCGTCCCCCGGGCCAACGCCCGCGCCCGCCATCGCGCAATGCAGGGCAGCAGTGCCGTTGGAAACGGCGACGGCTTCCTTAGCGCCGGTAAACTCGGCGAAGGCTTTTTCAAACTCACCAACCTTGGGGCCGGTCGTCAGCCAGTCGGATTTCAGCGCGGCGATGACGGCGGCAATATCGTCTTCATCGATTTCCTGGCGGCCGTAGGGAATGAAGCTCATGATTCTATCCTCAAAAAACTAGGCCAGCAGGGTCCAATCGAGCGGCGTACCATAGGCGATATCGCTGCGGGCGGTCATGCCCAGCACCCGGTCGTAGAATTTCGGCGCCAGCCCGAATCCGGGGCGGATGGACCGAACATTCTGCGGCGTCAGCTTTTCCCCGGCCTTGATATCGGCAACGGCGTAAAGCGAGCGGCGGAATTGGGCATTGCCCTTCTCGCCGTCCTGCTGATCGTAGGTGATGCGGCCTTTGGCGGCCCAGGCGGTGCGGGTATCGTCCACCAGGCGCTTCAACTCGTCCGGTTCCAGCGAAAAAGCCGCATCCGGCCCGCCGTCGGCGCGGGCGAGGGTCACGTGCTTTTCAATGACCGTCGCGCCGAGCACCGTCGCCGCGACCGGCACCGCCGTACCGAGGGTATGGTCCGACAACCCAGGCTGCACGCCAAAGGCCGCGCCGAGATGGGCGATGGTTGCCAAGTTATAATCTTCGGCGGCGGCGGGATAGGCCGAGACGCAGTGCAACAGGCAAAGCTGGGTATTGCCCGCGCCCTTAGCGGCAGCAACCGCTTCCGAAATCTCGCCCAAATTGGCAAGGCCGGTGGAGATGATCATCGGCTTGCCCAACCGCGCCACATAGCGGATCAGCGGCAGGTCGATCATCTCGAAGGACGCGATCTTAAAGGCCGGGGCGTTCAGGCTCTCCAGCAGATCGACGGCGGTGAAATCAAAGGGGGAGGAGAAGCAAGCGATCCCCTCCGCCTTGGCGTGATCGAACAGTTCGCCGTGCCATTCCCAGGGGGTATGCGCCTCGCCGTAAAGATCGTGCAGCGTCCGCCCGTCCCACAGGCCGCCTGTGATGGTAAAGCCGGGGCCGTTATGGTCGATGGTGATCGTATCGGCGGTATAGGTTTGCAGCTTCACCGCATCGGCACCGCAGCGTTTCGCCATGGAAATCAATTCCTTGGCGCGGGCGATCTCGCCGTTATGGTTGCCGCTGATTTCCGCGATGATATAGGGCGGTTGGTCGGGGCCGATCGGACGACCGGCGATCGAAAAGCTGGCGCTCATCACTGATCCTTGAAACGGGAATGGTTGGAACGATACCATTCTTCTGAAATCGGAACGTACCCCAAGGCGCGGAAAAACCCCTGGGATGCTTCGTTAGTTGCGGGAATATGAGCCAGGAATGTTTCTGACGGCATAAGCTGCGCTAACAATTGTAAGGCGGCGCGGCCAATTCCCCGGCGGGCATGATCGGGGGCTGTTGCAATCATCACCTCCCACCCTGGAGCGGGGGCCGCGCATCTGTCGAGACGAAGAAAGGCGACATCCATATCACCACTTATGGTACTTGCACTGGCGATCAGCAGCAGCCGGTCGGGGGAGTCGAGATCGGCAGGTGTCCAGGCATCCGGCGCTTCGGCCCTGCTGCTAATATGAGTGAACGGTCGGGTCGCGGGGTCTTGTCGCCAAGCATCGATTAAAGCTTTATCATCGGCTTCCAATAACCGTAGACGCAGACGCCCATCGAGGATTGGAACACTAGGGGCGAGGGCCAGCAACAGCCGGTCGGCGCCGCGCCCATCGACTAATGACCGGCCTGCGTCGGCCATTGCGCGGAGCTGGTCAGGTGCCGCGAGTAAAGTCTGAAGTGTGGCGGCCAGCGTGGCGCGATCGGGTGCAACCGTTACCGCAACACCCAGAGCGTGGAGCCGATCTGCCCATTCTTGCTGGGTTTCGACGACCGGGACGATGATGGTCGGGCGGCCTAGGCAGCAGCGTTCCCAACAGGAGGTACCGGCCCCGCCAATTACAAGGTCGGCCCAGAGATAGAGATCGGCCATATCCGGCGGCGCGATCAGCGTTTCGGCATGCGGTAGACGGCGACAGGCGGCTTCTACGACATCCCGAAACGGCGCCTCGGTCCCCAGCACGACCTTGACCGGCTTTTCCCAGGAGAGATCGACTAGGCTTTCGAGAGCAAGGAGGGTTCGGTTGCTGGGGTCGCTGCCGCCAAAAGCGATCAGGATGGTTTCGGGAGTCGCCGTTGGGGGGCGACTATCGGGCACCGTGCGGGCAAGACGGAGAGACTCGCGAATCGGGGCAAACTGCGGCCCGGTCAAAACGGTCATATCGGGCGCCAGGACGCTGTAATCAGCGGCGGTCCGTCCCGGTGTGGTATCGACTAACCAGCGGCCGAGATGAGGATGTTCGGGGGCGTCGTCGATCACAAGCACCCGGTGCCCCTGCCGGACGAGTTTGTGTTCCAACTCGAAATCTGGCGTGAGCAGGTCGATGATAACGAGATCGGCCAGGGTTGCGGCAAGATCGTCTATCGGTATGATCGGGAAAGCCGCAAGGTCGGGAACCCGCCGGTATCCCCCCGCCGAAATTGCAAATCCAACCTCCCATCCGGCGCGATGCAGCCGTGCCGCAATGGCAGCGCATCGGACGGCATGCCCGAAACCGATTTCGGTTCCCGCTTCACACCGGATGAGAGCTTTTGGCATTAGCGCACCTTGAAAATCGGTTCGATAATGGGGGATTTGAGGTGGTCGATCAACGTTCCCTGCGTCAACTCGTGCTTTACGGCGGCCAGGGATTCATCCCAAGCTTTGCGGATCTGCGCGAGGTCTGTGGGGGTGTGGGACCAGCAAAGGTTATGGCTAGCGGCGATCAGAATGCCGCGCGCCAACATTTCCGTCAGGAACATCGTTTTGACGGCTTCTTTCCGGGCGTTCGGGTGGTCGTTGATCATCAGCACTTTCCATGGGGCTGCCCCGGCAAGGCTAAAGACATCGTTTAACCCATATTTGGCGATCAGGGCCGCCGTATCCGTCGCCAGCTCTTCCCCAATCGACCAGAGGCGCGGGACGACGGCTTCCCGTTTCAGTTTATCGATGGTCGCCAGTGAGGCCGCTAGCGACAGAGCCTCGCCACCGAAGGTCCCCGAGAAGAAGATCTGCTCCATCTCCATCATCACGTCGCGTCGTCCAACGACGGCAGAGAGCGGCATACCATTGGCCATCGCCTTGCCGAAGCAGGAGAGATCGGGGGTGACGCCGAACAGGCTTTGGGCACCGCCCAGCGCGAAACGGAAGCCGGTGATGATTTCATCGAAAATCAGCAACGCCCCGTGTTTGTGCGCGAGATCCTTCACCGCTTGCAGATAGCCCGCCTTCGGTTCGACAACGTTCATGGTTTCCATGATAACGCAGGCGACGTCGCCGGGATGGGCTGCGAAAGCTCGCTCGAAGGCTTCGATATCATTATAGGGCACCATGCTGGTTAGCCCCTGAACGGCCGGTGGCACGCCCTTCTTGCGGGCCGTGGCGCCAATATACCAATCCTGCCAGCCATGATAACCGCAGGCGATGATCCGGTCGCGACCAGTAAAAGCGCGCGCCATCCGGATCGCGGCCGCCGTTACGTCCGACCCATTTTTACCGAAGCGCACCATCTCGGCGCTGGGGATCAGGTCGCACAAGACCCGCGAGAGTTCCTGTTCCAACGAGGTCGGGAGGCTAAAACTGATACCGCGCGTCAACTGGCCCCGGATGGCGTAATCGACATCGGGGTCACGATACCCAAGAACGACAGGCATCAGGCTGCTGACAAGATCGACATACTCGTTGCCGTCCACATCCCAAACCCGCCCGCCATCGCCGTGGGTCAGGAATAAGGGAGCCGCGCCGCTGGGGAGCTGCAAATAGGATTTGCTGAACGTCTGGCTGGCGACTGGCACCACTTCTAATGCGGTCTTCAGCAGGGCATTGGAGCGGGTATAGCCATAAGACATAACCGGTTCGAGCGCGATTGAAGCGGTGTAGCCTTCATTCCGCTGCTGCCGCTTGCCGACCTCCCGCAGTTCTGGCTTGCGTTCGAGCAGATCCAGCACGGCTGTGTAGCTGGCGGGGCCGGTGCTGCCGAGATCGGCAACGATACCGCGCAGGAAGGCCAGATCTTCCGGCGTATCGACCGTCCAGCGTTCGCCGGTTTGACCGGGGATCGGGTTGATAAGTGTCTCCACTTTAAACCGGGCGCGATTGGCGCGGATAAAGGGGGTGACATGTTCCCGTTCCGAGGGGCGGGCGGCTTCGCGATGGGCTGCGATCAGGGCGGCGCGCGTAAAGACTTCGCAGTCAAGCCCATCGGGCCAGGTTGCTGGGTCGACATTAGACGCATAATCGGCACCCGTGCTCTTCAGCAGCCGCAAGACCATCCCCGCGACCGACGGGTCAAGGAGGGGGCAATCGGCGGTCAACCGAAAGATCAAGTCGGCCCCATCGGCGGTTGCAGCATCGGCAAAACGTTGGAGGACATCTTGTTCCGGCCCTCGATACACCGTCACCCCGGCGTCTTTCGCCCAGGCGACGATCGCGTCGTCGGCGGGTTCCGTCGAGGTCGCGATAGCGACCCGATCAACCCCCGGAATCGCCTGCGCCGCCCGAACTGCCCAGCCCAGAACCGACCGATCTCCTAGGGTTTTCAGCACCTTTCTGGGAAGGCGCGTGGACTGAAGGCGGGCTTGAATGAGGGCGAGTGTTGTGCCTGAAAAATCTGCCATGGTATCTTCTCGCTTGTCGCTATGAGAACAGGATATAGCGCATTTGCTATTGGCGTGCTGCCCTTCTTGTTACTGGTCGATGCGCTGCCCAAATCTGGCTGTGGTGCCGGACGACGATCTTCCGAACGCTGCACCTTGCCCGCTATTCTGGGGAAGGAGGTTCCGCAATAGGAGGTGTTTAGTCCCTTACAGACGCTCAATCCTGATCTCCAAAACCGTCTTTTTAGACTGTAACATTAATCGAATTATGGTAGGTCAGGGGCAGAAATATCTATAACGAAAGGGGATCGCTGTGATCGGATTTGCTTGGCCGCTCTCGACGCAGACGGGATGGGGGCAGGTCGGCTTTAATATGGTTATACAGATGCTACGGGGTGGTGAGATCGCACCAGTGCTTCTGGAACCGCCAGAGGACTTAGCGATACATGGTCTGCAGCTTTGGACCTTATTGCCACTTGAATTGGAACGACGAGCGCGGGTAGCCGGCGTCAATGGCAGCGGAGCCAATTGGCCATTTGCTGTGATGCACCCCCTTGGAAATCACTTTGGTAGCACGGGTAGTCGGCATCGGCATCGCGGGCGAACAAACATCGGTCGTATGGTTTTTGAAAATACGCAATTAACACCCGAAGATTTAAAAGAAGCGGCTGCTTATGATGTCTTTCTGACGCCCTCTCAATGGAATGCTGATATATTAATATCTAAGGGTCTCAAGAATGTAAAGATGGTGCATGAGGGCGTTGATGAAAGCTGTTTCTTTCCCGCACCACGCCAAGGGCTTTGTTCTGGTCGCTTTATTATTTATTCTGGCGGGAAACTGGAATTCCGGAAAGGTCAAGATATTCTAATCGCTGCCTTCAAAATCTTCAATAAGCGTCATCCCGATGCTCTGCTGGTGGTGAATTGGCAAAGCTTCTGGCCGCGATTGTCTGCAGGAATTTCTGCATCACAGCATGTAAAAGCAGCGCCAGGTTTGGACGCAAGCGGTCGGCTGGCTTTATCGGACTGGCTGATAGCTGAAGGGCTTCCTGAGGATAGTTTTGTTGATATTGGCATGGTTCCCCATCATTTATTGGCACAGGTTATGCGCGAAGCACATGTAGCGGTTTTCCCAAACCGTGCTGAGGGGGCCACGAATCTTGTTGCGCTCGAATGTATGGCTGTTGGTCTGCCGGTTATTTTATCAGCAAATACGGGGCATTTAGACTTGATGAAGGAGGAAAATGACACCTGTCTTCCGCTTCGTTATCAAGTACCTGTTAAGAAAGTATCTGGTATAGAGGGCACAGAAGGATGGGGGGAAAGCTCCGTCGAAGAGATTCTTGAGGCTATGGAGAAAGTTTATACTGATTCTTCTCTCGGTGAGCGGATCTCCTATGGTGGTGTTGCGTTATCTCGACAGAGGAGCTGGAGACATCAAGTTAAAAAAACCATTGATGAATTGTTTGATTTTTTATAATGATAGCCGTGACGGGCCAGAATCACTTTGAAAGCCCAAATAATTTCAGGGCCTCAGGTAGTAGTCCAATGTAATGAAATTTAAAATCATCAAAAATACAGTTAATCTCTGATAAAGGTTTGCAGATTAATGCATCATATTCATGATTTTTTGTGCCTTCATAAAAAGAAACTATTTCTTTGAAGTGAATATTTGTCCGAATTTCTAAAATTATATCAATGATGCCGCTGGCTAGGTCTTCAATAATCCCTAAATAATTTATGGAATGCACTAGATCTGCAGTCAGACCAAGTTCTTCGGCTAACTCTTCAAGAATTTGGGTCTTAGGGTTGGGGTGTGATAGTGATCCTGAGGGCGCAGGTTCCCATAGACCAGTTTCCGAGGTTACATCTCTGCCGCGTTGACCAAGAACCAAGCCTTCAGGGCAAATTAAAAGACCAGTAACAGCAAGTGGCCTAACAGGTATACGAGAAATTAAGTCGGGTGATTTTTTTAGACCAAAAGAAAGTTTGTATTCTGACTCCGATATTTCTAGCGTATTATCGCTAATTTTTACTAGAACATATATTTTTCCATTGAACAGCTTTGGCTGAGTGTAGATGCCCTGATTCCAAAGTATGTCTAGCTTTTCTTGGATTTCTGGTGGCGGATAGAAGTAAGGGCTCTGGCAAATGATAGTATCTTCGGATAAGGGAGTCGTGTTGAAGTTGGTCATTCTAGTCCCCGTTTCATAGAAATAATTTGAGGGCAAATGGCGTCAAGGCGGGTAATTATCTCCGCGTCTAAAGTTGGGGGCGGCGGTTCACTATGCATTAGAAAAAAGGTACGAATATTAGCCGTTATAGCGGCGCGCGCGCCGGATACACTATCCTCAATCGCAAGTGCATTATCGGCATCGCAGCCTATAGTTCTAAGGGCCAGTAGGTAAGGTTCTGGCATAGGCTTTCCTTGGGTGACGTGTTCACTGCCAATGATGCCTGCGATATAGGCCGACAGTTTTTGCCGTTTCAACCAATATTGGGCGAGGGAGGCCCTGTTAGAGGTTACGATGCACACGCGCCAACCATGTTTGGATGCAGTCTGCAATAAGGACACAGCCCCCGGATTTGCAGCAACTTCCCCATAAGCGTCGTCAATCATGGACCAATATAGATCGATCAAACGGGGGAGTGGCTCAGTCAATTTATGCCAGTCAGCAATCATAGCAACGACCATGGCTAGTGGCGGGCCATTCAAACGTGAAAACTCTTCAGCGGAGGGCATTCGGTTAAAAGTTTGCAAAAAACGCTCGTAGACTGCCCTCATGACCGGGAGACTATCTGCGAGCGTCCCGTCTAGATCGAGGAACAGTCCACGACGCGCTTCCTGCATATCCGGCCTAGCTATTTTTCTGACAATAAAAAAGCCGATTCTGACCAAAGGGGCCTAAACAATCAGGCATTGTTTCCGAGATGGCTCGGTTTAGTGTTGTAGCTGCTTGAACTAGCGGGTGCTCATAGTCTACTGTTCCGCCATTGATTGCTGGAACCAAAGCGTAAAGCACCAGGTCATGCAGGCTGCTGAAGTCTTCAACTGCTTCTAATGACATGCCTACCGTCTTTAAGTGAGGTAAAATTTTCTCTTCATCAAAAAACAAGTTGAATTCTGCCGGTTTCCTAGAGCTTAGTCCTAAAAATTCTCGGCATCTATTTTGATTATTGTATGGAACGAATGAGTTTTCAATCATTATTAAGTGGCCGTTGGGTTTAATTTTATTTGAGATGGATGTGATTGCTTGTTTTTGTAATTCAACATTATTCAAATTTATAAGACATCTATTGGTGAAAATGACATCATATTCTTTCTTTAGATCTGAATGATGTTCAATATGAAGAGCGTCGCCTTGGAAAAAGCGAACACGCCCGATAAGATCGGACTCGATGTTTAGATTGTCATGTGCGGCGACGATCATTTTATCAATATAGTCAATGCCATCAAAAGTAGCGTTCAAAAGCTTCTGAGCAAGATTGATGCAGTTGATGCCGTTACCACAGCCGACTTCCAAGACATCGGCAGGATTGTCGCCAATGGCGAGCTTCAACTTACGGGAAAGCGCGTCTAGTTCTAATTGTTTCGCTGTGCCGGTCTTTGTCGTTGCACGCAACGTCGTTCCATAGGTTTCTGCCCAGTTCGACCAATGCTCGAAGATCGCCTTCCTGTCCATCTGATGGGTCCATTCTCAAAGGTAGTTGTGTATAAGATTCATGCAGCTATATCGTTCGGCTAGCAATCTCCACCGCCTCCGATATCTCGATGCGCAATATGGTATCATATAAAGAAAATTTCAAGAGGTTATGATTTCACGGGAATGGCTATCGCTTTATGGTTCTATTGTTAATCTTATTTTTTTTGTTTTACTCTGAGCCTATCAATCTCCGCCAGTTGTTCTCTCGCTAACCGGATCAATTGCGCGGAAAGCGCCGCCAGTTCGACCACATTCATATTCTCGAGGTCTTTTTTGTTGAATTCCATCAAACCGTAGCGGTCGAGCGGCGGCAGGCTGACGCCGGGCAGACTGCCGAGTTTTTCGCGAACGACGGTCAAGGTGGCTAGCAAGGGGATATCCTCCTCATCCGGCGAGGCCGCCGGGGCGGGATCGAGTGGCCCTACCGGAACCGGCGGTGGTTCGGGGGCGGGGACTTTCAGGGTGGCGAAAAGCTCCCGTGCCAGTTGCCGCGCCTGGTCGCGTTTGGAAGCATAGCCGATTTTTGTCGCCCGTCCGGAAAAATCTGGCGGCGGCTTTGGTAGCGTCCCGCTGGCCTCGGTTGGCGGTGGTAGTGGTTCGACCGCAGGAATAGGGTCTGCCGGGGCGGCTTCGACCGCAATAGGCGATGGGAGGATCTCTTCCGGTTCCGGTTCCGGGTCTGAAGGACGATCAGGGGCGTCGGGGCTTGGTTCAGGGCGAGGCACGGAAGGAACTTCCGGGCTTGCCTGCGGGGCAGGGAGATCGGCCGCCGGGGCCAGCACTTCGGCGGTACCCTCCAGCAGGGGGGGCGGATGGGCGGCGGGCACCGGCAATGGGTAAGCTGCGGTCGCGGTTTCCAATGCTTGGGAGTCTAACTCAGCGGGGGCGCTTGGCAGAATTAACGGAAGCGCCAACACGGGCCGAGGGCGTCCGCTACCGGTTAAGGGGGCAGATGCGACAGTAGGCTTCGGCGCAGCAGAGGGGGCGGCGGCCCCAGCGCGCTTTTCCCAGTATACCCCATCGGCGGCTTCTAGTTTCCGCTCGAACCCTAAGCTTTTCAGCAGTTTCATCATCCGGGTCGAGGCGGGTTGCGTGGTCGAGCAAATGACCGGCGAGTCTTTCATCGGGCCGGCAAGAATCTGATCGAGAAATTTCCGCCCAAGGCCCTGACCCTGCTGCGCCGGATCGATGAACAGCATCATGATCTCGTGGCGGCCATCGTCCTTTTTACGTAGAATGGCGTACCCAGCCGCCGTCCCATTCGCCTCATAGATATAGGAATGAACGTTTTTATGGGTCGTGGTATTGGCAAAAAATGCGTTAATCTGCATCTTCGATTCGGAAAAATTTCCGTCGCGAAGGCCGATTTCATAGCCTTTAACCATGAAGGGAATATCAACAGACTTAGCGCGGCGCAGCATAGAGGTCGGCAAGCCTACGGAAAAATATCATGCTGCCAGAGGTAGCATATCGTTAAAAAAGATCGAGCTGGTAGTTTTTACAGTTTTGGATCTGAGTTGCTTTAGGAATTAAATAATTTATTCTAAAATTATCAGTATAAATCCTAGAGGGCCGGAGATAACTCCGGCCCATACCCTATTACCGTAAGAAACTCTGCAAGTTCAGCCCTTGTACGCGGGAGAAGGACTGGTAGGAAGCTTCAAGGATTGTTTGCAGACTGGTCAGCGTGGCAATCGCCTCGGTTTTATCCTGCTTGGCGAGATCGTCGAAGTTATTATTGGCGATGGATTTTTGCAGGGTATTCTCTTCTTGAATCCCGGTCAGCGTCTTTTGGTTGATGCCCATGGACGCGCGCATACTGGTGATCTGCGTGCGGGCTTCGAGAAGGATTTTGTTTGCCGCTGTTACATCATCCTTGCTGAGAGGCGACGTCTGCTGTTGCAGGAAGTTTAGGGTGTAGATTAGCCGGGCAAAGCCTGCCTTATCGGCTGTCAGGCCATAATCGACCGTGGAGTTATCGGTTACCTGGACCTTTTGCGGGCTGAGGGCTTCCCGCGCGGCTTGCGCATTGGTGTAGTAGCCGGTACCGCCGACGGTGGTTGTATTAGTCTGGTAATCCGGTGCCCGACCAATCGTTTCGGCCCCAGCGTTCAAGCTTGTGCTAACGCCGGATGCCGTTACATCGGTTGCGGCCGGACCGGTGACCAAGTTGATCGCCCGCGCCGCACCGGTATCGGCAAGGAAATTCCCGGTGGTCAAGGGCCGAAGCTTCAGAACTGGATTAACCCCAGCGGCGGTCGAAGGTTCGATTTCAGTGATGATAAAGCGGTCGGCCAGGGTCGGGCCAACTTGGATCGTCACCCCTGGCCGCAGCCCAGTCGGTAGCGCGCCGTTGATCTGCAGCGACTGTGTATCGATATTGGCATTCCTGAGGCCGCCAATCGCCGTAAAGCTGCTGGCCGCCGTCCCATTGGCCGGGGTGCTCTCGGTATAAACCCCACCCGCAACCGTTAGCTCCTTCATGGTGAAGGTGTCGTTTGGGGTAAAAGGAATCTCGTTTAGCGGTTCGATATAGACCCGCGCCGTATTTGCGCCACCCGCGGTGTGATAAACGATCCGCCCGCGTGCGCCGTTACTGCCCTCAATAACCCGGCCCGCTTCTAAGTTAACGGTCGTTGCCGCATTTCGTTGCAACTCTAACGTCGTAAGCGGCGGCATATCCATCTTATACTGCTGCACTACCGTGGGATCACTCGGATCGGGGCGGAAATAGGTATTGGTCGCATTATCGTAATTGGCGGCAGGCGAAGCCCCCGTCGTTGGCAGTGCGTAAACCGAGGCAACATTACGGGCCGTGGTGAGCGTTGACGGTACCGCCGGGACCGTCGGCGCAACCCCGCCGCCGGACGCGAGCGTCTTTACCGGAGCCGTCGTAAGATTGCCGCCGGAGAAGAGATAGCGCGTACCATCGTTCAGGTTCAGATAATCCGTTACCTGGTTCAGCAAATCCTTCGCCAGGGTCGGAACATCGGGCGGCGTTGTCGAGTCGGAGAGGAGCGCCAGATACCCATTCAGCGTGTCGATGGATTTATCAATGGCATTCAGGGAGTTATCCATCAACTTCATGCGATTGGTGGCAATCGTGATGTTGCGGTTATACTGGTCGATCTTCGCCATCATCGCCTTGGAGGAGATAATCATCCCCGCGTCGCTGGCGACCCCGGCGAAGGTTTGCGATTTGAAGCCGGTGCTAATCTGTTCGTCCACCAGGGCCTGCTGCGTTTGAATCCGCTGCATATAGCTGAGTTGGGTGCGAAACAGGGCGTCGCTTCCGATGCGGGTTGGCATGGCTTTCTCTCCTTCTCAGGTGCCGCGGTTAGGCACCGATACCCAGCAGGGTATCGAACATTTCATTGATGGTGGTCACCACGCGGGCCGAGGCGGCATAGGCATTCTGGTAGACAACCAGGTTGGCCATTTCCTCATCGACATTCA
>CAZNVY010000001.1:76240-106848 GCA_964576605.1 uncultured Elstera sp.
ACGGCAATTTGCGCCACCAGCCTTGGGCGTCGTTCACGCCCTCAAGCTCCGCCGCTTGGCTTTGCATCGAGCGGACGAACTCACTCTGGAACGTCGAATCTGCCGACATTTTGCTCGCCGAGATGGCGTTTTGCGAGACGACCGAGTTGGCGTAGCTCGCATAGCTATAGGTACCAGCGGAAACCCCGCCGATGCTTTGCGACACGGTTTGCATTTGGCTGAACGTGTCGGAAAGGGTTTTAGCAAGGTTCTTGGTGAAAGGATCATTTGCCAAGGCCAGCAGCCCGGCATTTCCCCCCAGGCTGGGGTCTAGATCCGGGTGGATAGTGATACTGGCAGCATTATCGCGCGCCACATAGCCGCTGGTGGCGCTAGTGTAATGGGTGATATCGACCCCGCTGAACAGGCGAAAACCATTATCGATCCCGCTGACATTGGCGGTATTGGCCGCTACGGCGGCCGCATTGATATTGGTGATCCACTGGTTGGCGGGGGAGGCTACGGTGAACCCGCCGCCAAGGGGGGTAATCTTGAAGCGCAGATTGCCGCTGGCGCTATTCACATCCACGGCATCAATCCGGGCGGTCGCACCATTATTGAAGGTCAGCGTATCGCCGATATTGAAATCGACGCCCAGCTGGAAGGTGGCCCCGCCCGTGCGGGTGATATCGATATAGGTCGGATTGGTGATCGTGCCGCTATTATTATTCGGCGTGGTCGCCAAGCGCCCGAAGGGATAATCCGGCGGGCCAAATTGCGGTTGATCGACAACGCCGGTCGAACGCGCCGAATTGCCGTATAGCGATTCGGCCAGCTGGTTCAACTGCCCGGCAATCCCCGACAGGGTGGTATCGACCGAAGTGATGAGACCAGCGATCTTACCGTCGCGGAATTCGGATTTGATATCCACATTCTGGCCGTTGATGGTGATCGACGGAATACGATCATCCACCCCCATCACATTTGGCGTGGTGTAGGAAAGTTGCACGGCGTTGCCGTCCACCAGAATACGGCCCGCCTTGGTAAAGACCACCATTTCGCCGGTATCGCGGCGGAAGGTTTGGATATCCATATTCTCGGCAATCTTCGATAGCGCCAGATCGCGCACATCTTCAAGGTCGCCGGTCGGTTGCCCCAGCGCGTAGGCGCGGGTGATTTGCCGGTTTAGTTCCTGCACCTGCTGAAGATTGGTATTCACCTCCGCCACGGCTTCGCCCACCCGGCGTGCCCCATCGGTGCGCATGGCGCGCACTTGCAGCGCCATATCGTTCATCGTGCTGGTCAGGGTCTTGGCTTCGGCCACGACGCTCAATTGCGCGGACGTCGACTCTGGGGTGGTGGAAAGGGAGTTCAGCGCATTATTGAAGTTGGTAATGGCGCTGCCCAGACGCCCGCCGCTCTCCGTCTTCCCGAACATCGTCTGAACTTGTTTCAGGAAGTCGTTTTCGATGGTGGTGCGACCGAGGGTCGAGGTTTCCTTGCGGATCTCGCGGCGCATCAACTCGTCGGTTTGGCGGTAAACGGTTTGGGAGATAACGCCCGCGCCGCCTTGGCCAGGATAAGCTACATTGGTTTGCGGCTGAATCTTGCGCGTATAGCCCGCCGTCTGCGCGTTGGAGACGTTGTTGGAAATGACCGCAAGAGAATTCTGCGCGGCGCGCAGCCCGCTGAGGGCGCTATTGAGGGAGAGCGAGAGGCTCATGGTGTTCTACCTTTCCCGTACCGTCACATCCAAAGCCAAAAAGGCGTATTGCGAAAACCTAGCACCCGGCAAAAACAGCCGACTGCCTAAAGCGTTTGATCGAACCCGCCGCTAGGGCCGCCCGGCATATTTTTCACCACGCCGCCGACCGCGCTATAAGCCCGGCTATCCTCGCTGGCCACATTGCGCGCCGTATGCACCAGCGCGCTAACCAGGCGGGAGGTGGCGCGCAACGCCGCGCGAATCACCCGTTCGTTCTGTTCCGAGGCATCTTTCAGCATCAATACCGCGTCGATCATATCGTCGCGGTCGGCGGCGATATCGGGATCGTCGGTCTCGTACAGGAGGTCGATGATCGGCTCAAGGCTGCCGGTGGCTTGGCGAATAGCGGCGGAAAGCCGGTTCTTTTCCACTTGCAGCGGTTCGATTTCGGCGATGCGGCCTTCGTCGATCAGGGCGGTTTCTTCGTCCAGCACGGCGGTCAGCCGGTCGATCAGCTCGGTCACTTCCCGCAGGTCGAACGACAGGGCGTGCAGGGCCTGTTGGTCCTGATCGTCGTCGGCGAATTCGGTCATCTCCGTTCCCCTGAGCATCGTCATCCTGTGGCATCCTATCGCAGAGCCATTGCCCATCATAGCGGCCCGGCGGTTGCCGGAAAACCAATTATGACACGCAGTTAGCCGCCCCGTACCCGGCATGTTTCGCCTTAAGCGACCAACCGTACTGCTTCCTTAAGCGAATTGCGTGCCAGAGGTTAGGGTGCGTTTATAAGGGGCTGATATATATATGTATTATACAAAAAGCCGGTTCCTGGAAGGGAACCGGCTTTTAGGCTCTCGGCAGAAATTGCCGCAGGCGGTTATCCGCCCGTATAGAAGCTGCGGACGGCGCGGATCACCCGCTCCACCTGGCCATCGGTCAATTCCGGATACATTGGCAACGATAGAATCTGTTCGGCCAGATGCTCCGTGATTGGCAAGGTTAGGTCGGCGCAGCGTTCTGCCAGGGCCGGGTGCTTGTGGCAGGGGATGGGATAATGAATCCCGGCATGGATATTTTGGGCGGCGAGATGCGCTTTTAGGGCGTCGCGCTGCGGGGTGCGCAGCACGTAAAGATGATAGACATGCAGGCAGCCGTCGATATCGCGCGGCAGGGTCAGCGGCAGATCGGCAAGCCCTTCTGAATAGGCCCTGGCGATTTGGCGGCGGCGCGCGGTGGTTTCGTCAAGATGCCGCAGCTTCACTCGCAAGATGGCCGCTTGCAGTTCATCAAGGCGCGAGTTGAAGCCGGAAATCAGGCTCAGTTGCCGATCACGCCACCCATATTGGCGCAGCAGCCGCAGCTTATCGGCCAGGGCCTCATCGCTGGTGATGACGATGCCGGCATCGCCGATGGCACCGAGGTTTTTGGTCGGATAGAGGCTGAAGCAGCCGATCTTGCCGATACTGCCAACCTGGCGGCCCCGCCATTCGGCGGCATGGGCCTGGGCACAATCTTCGATGATTTCTAGATTGTGCCGGGCGGCCAATTCGATCAGCGGGCCGAGGTCGGCGGGATGACCATAGAGATGCACCGGCAAGATCGCTTTGGTGCGCGGGGTGATCTTGCGGGCGACATCCACCGGGTCAAGCGTGTAACGGTCGGCAGTAATATCGGCGAAGACCGGGGTTGCGCCGCTCATCTCAATCGCGGCGGCGGTGGCAATGGCGGTATGGGCGGTGGTGATAACCTCGTCCCCCGCGCCGATCCCTAAGGCCCGCAGCGCGAGGTGCAACGCATCGGTGCCATTGGCCACCCCGATGGCATAGGTTGCCCCGGTATAGGCAGCGAACTCGGCCTCGAACTGCTTAACTGCTTCGCCCAGAATATAGGTATGCCCATCGAGCACCGATTGGATCGCCGCATCGATCTCGCCGTGCATTGCCCGATATTGCGCGCTGGGGCGGGCGAAATACAGCGGCTCGCTATCGGGCGAGGGGAGGGGCGTGACCGTGGCCGGAACCGGGGGGCGGGCGCGGGTGAGAGCATTCTCAAGGCTAAGGATATTGGCTGCGGACACGTAAGCACCTAATCGGTCAACGAACCGCCCCGCTGGTCGGGGCACCCGCGTCGCCCTGGCGCTGCCGGAGATTTTTCCGGTGGCGCGGTCGGCGGCAGACTTGACGAAGCCGGAGATTGCCCCAATTTCGCCATAACCATGATTCCTGCTTAAACCTGAACGCGCACCTTAAACTTCGGTAATGTGGCACCACTGCCTGTGGTCCGACGGCGTTCAGCGTGCTAGGAGCAGCGGCATCATGGGGGCGAATAACCTACTAAGCTACCTGCCGGTCTATGTGATCTATGCGGCAATCGGCACAGCGGCGGCGGCGGCGGCGAAGATCGCCATGGCGCATCTGCTGGCGCGCCGCTGGCTGCGCGCGCTATCGCCGGGGGTTTTGGCCGGGGGCCTGGTGGCAGGCAATTTCGCGCTGCTAGGATTTCTCCTGTCGCGCATCGACATGAGCACCGCCGCCCCGATGGCGATTGGGGTCAATCTGTTGGTGGCGGCCTTACTGGCGCGGCTGCTGTTCCGCGAACGCCTGGACGGCTGGAAGCTTGCAGGCATGGCCGCCTTGCTGATTGGGGTTGGCCTTTTGGCCTGGGGATAAGCAATGCGGCCCCTTGATCTGATCTTATCCCTGCTCTGCGCGGTCTTGACCACGCTCGGTATGATCGGCCTGAAGATGGCGCTGCCCGATGCCGTCAGCGCTTCGGCGCTTCTGGCCCAGGCACTGCCGCTGACCGGTGCGGCGGCGGTCTATTTCACCGGTCTTGGGCTATGGACCGTGGCGCTGGCCCGCAACGAGCTATCCACCGCTTATCCGATTGGAATCGGCTTGTCGCTGTTCAGCGCCACTTTGGGCGGCCATTGGGCCTTTGGCGAGGCGCTAACGCCGGGCAAACTGGCGGGGGGTGGGTTTATCCTGTTGGGGGCCTTGCTGATTTCCCGGTCACGCACTTCTTCCAGTTCCGATTCTTGACAGACAGGGCGCGGCTCCCCTCCTGTACCAGGCAGATGTTTACGAGGAACGGACGCGATGACCGACGCTACCCCCCAGCCTGCTTTTACGATCCGCCGTCCCGACGATTGGCATGTTCATCTCCGCGATGGGGAGATGCTGGCGACGGTGGTGCCGCATACCGCGCGCGCTTTTGCCCGCGCGATTGTGATGCCGAACCTCGTGCCGCCGCTTACCACACGCGCCGCAACCCTTGCCTATCGTGATCGGATCCGGGCCGCCGTGCCGACGGGCGTTCGGTTCGAGCCGCTGATGACCGCCTATCTGACCGATGCGATCACCCCCGATGAAATCGCCGCTGGGTTTGCGGAAAAAATCTGGGTTGCCGCCAAACTTTATCCGGCCAAGGCCACGACCAATTCCGATTTTGGGGTAACCTCGGTCATGGCGATCATGCCCGTGCTGGAAAAAATGGCCGAAATCGGGATGCCGCTTCTGGTGCATGGCGAGGTCACCGACCCGCATGTGGATATTTTCGACCGGGAGTCGCTGTTCATCGATACGGTGCTGGCCCTGCTGTGCGACCGGCTGCCAGAGCTGAAGATCGTGTTCGAGCATGTGACGACCGCCGATGCGGTGGCCTTCGTCAAGTCCCGGCCACAGAATGTGGCGGCGACAATTACCGCCCATCATCTCCACATCAACCGCAATGCGATGTTCCAAGGTGGCATTCGGCCGCATTTTTATTGCTTGCCGGTGGCCAAGCGCGAAATTCATCGCCTCGCCCTGCGCGATGCCGCCACATCGGGGGATCCGCGCTTTTTCCTGGGCACCGACTCGGCCCCGCATCTGGCTCGCGATAAGGAAAGCGCGTGCGGCTGCGCAGGTCTTTTCACCGCCCCAGCGGCGCTGGCGGCCTATTTACAGGTTTTTGAAGAAGAAAGCGCCTTGGATCGGTTCGAGGGGTTTGCCAGCCTGCATGGGCCAGCCTTCTATGGCCTGCCGGTCAATAGCGATAAAATCACTCTAGAGAAAGTCGATCCGGCGCAGGCGGAGCGGGTGGCCGCAGAAATTGCGGCGCGCGATCAGCATATCATCCCCTTTTGGGCAGGGCAGCCCTTGCCATGGCGGATGGTGGAGCCTGCCATACTTCCGGCTTAATACACCCTTAACCCTGATAAGAATAACAGGCTTTTGGAGGAACCATGCCGCATCGCCACCCCCCGCAACGCGCCCTGCATGATCGGACGGAAACCGCCGTCAGCTATCTGGATGCAGCCTTGGCGCGGATCGACGATCCGGCGGGCGAGGGGGCGAAAACCTATCTGGCCGTGCATCGGGAAACCGCAAGGGCGGCGGCGGACCATGCCGACCGGCTGCGCGCTGCCGGGATCGTCCCGTCGCCTTTGGCAGGTTTGGTAGTTTCGATCAAAGATCTTTTGGACGAAGCGGGGCAGATCACCCGCGCTGGATCGGTGGTCCGCGACGATGCCGCCCCGGCCTTGCAGGATTCCCCGGTGGTGGCCCGGTTACGGGCGGGTGGGGCCGTTCTCCTGGGCCGCACGAATATGACCGAATTCGCTTTCAGTGGCCTGGGCCTTAATCCGCATTTTGGCACCCCGCGCAACCCCTATGGACGCGATCTGGGAACGGATTCCCGCATTCCCGGCGGCTCCAGTTCCGGGGCGGCAGTATCGGTAAGCGACGGGATGGCCCATGTGGCGATTGGGTCGGATACCGGCGGCTCGATTCGGATACCGGCGGCCTTCTGCGGCTTGGTCGGCTTCAAGCCAACCGCGCGCCGGGTGCCACGGGAGGGGGCGCTACCGCTATCGACGACGCTCGATTCGATTGGCCCCTTGGCTCGAACCGTCGATCTCTGTGCGCAGGCCGATGCGGTGTTGAGTGGCGATCCAACCGCCCCGCTGCCCGTGCCCCTCAACCCGCACGGGCTAAGGTTATTGGCCCCGACCAATGCCGTATTGGATGGGATGGATGCGACCGTAGCCGCCGTCTACGAACGCACGCTCTCCATTCTGGCGGCCGCGGGGGCGAAGATCGTCGAGACCAGCCTGCCGGTTCTGGCGGATTTGCAGACCATCGGAGCGCGCGGTGGTTTTTCCGGGCCAGAAGCCTATGCCTGGCATCGCGACCTGCTGACGCGCAGCGGCGACCGCTACGACCCGCGGGTGCGGGTGCGGATCGAAAAAGCCGCGAGCCTGACCGCTGCCGACTATATCGAGGCGCTGACCCTGCGCGCCGCTTTCGTCCGGGATATGCAGGCGGCCCTTGCACCCTATGACGCGCTGGTAATGCCGACCGTGCCGATCATTGCCCCGCTGTTTAGCGAGGTGGCGCGCGATGAAGATTTTACCCGCCTGAATCTGTTGGTTTTGCGCAATCCGTCGATTGTCAATCTGGATGGGTGTGCGCTGACCTTGCCCTGCCATCGTCCCGGCGAGCCGCCGGTTGGCGTCAGCCTTGTCGGCGCCCCGATGCATGACCGGCATATCCTAGCCCTGGGCCGTGCCTTGGAGCCAATCGTGCGCGGGGCGTAACCGACTAATCCGCCTCAGGGACCAACCATTCTACAATCGTGCGGGCCGCTGGGCGGTTCAGCGCCTGGGCTAGGGCGGTGCCAAGCTCACGCAAGTCGGTATCCCACTGCCAGGGTGGATTGACCACGGCCAAGCCCGACCCGAAAAATTGCCCCGGCTGTGGCGGGCCAAGGTGAAATTCTGCTGTGAGGATTTTTGGAATGCCCAGGCTGGCCAGCACCTCGTGAAACCGTACCACCTCGGCCAGGTCCTTCACCGGATACCAAATAACATAGGTGCCGGTGGCCCATTTGCGGTGCGCGTCGGCAATAACCTCGGTCAGCACTTCCCATTCATCGGGGCGCTCGAAGGGTGGGTCGATCAGGGCGATGCCACGCCGTTCTGGCGGTGGAATCTGCTTTATCAGCGTGGCATACCCATCGGCAGGGCGGACCAGCACCTGCCGATCCCCATCGAACAGCGCGGCAAGGCCGCGCCGATCCTCTGGGTGGAGTTCCGCGACCACCAGCCGATCCTGTGGGCGCAGGAAATGCCGGGCAACCAGGGGGGAGCCAGGATAAAAGCGGCACTCACCATCGGGATTGACCGCCCCGATCACCGCCCGCCACGGGGCCAAGATTGGGGCTTCGGCGGCGGCCAGAACCGCCCCGACCCCCGCCCGCCATTCTTGGGTTTTCCCGGCCTCGATCCCCTGTAAATCGTACCGGCCTACGCCGGCGTGGGTATCGATGACGCAGAAGCCCTTGTGCTTCTTCCGCAGGTGCAGCAGAAGCAGGCTTAGGGCCGCATGTTTGAACACATCGGCGAAATTGCCGGCGTGATAGGCGTGGCGGTAGTTCATCGCGTTAGGCGGCTTCCGCCGCCTCCAGGGCTTCCATCGCCGAGAGCCATATGGCTTCGGCGTTGGCGACGGCGGCAGCGGCCTCGCTCTGCTGTTTCAGCAGGGCATTCAGCTTATCTTTGGGGCCGGAATATACCCCGTCGTCGGCCAACGTCGCGTCGATCTTTTCCTTTTCCGCCGTGGCTTTGGCGAGCGCTGCTTCCGCCTGGGTAACCGCCTTTTTCAGCGGGCCGAGGGCCGGGCGTTTTTCGCCATGGGCCTTGCTACGCGGTTCCGATTTTGCGCCGCCCTTGCCCGATGGCGCGGTGAGACTGCCCGACAGGATCAGCCGCTGATAGGCATCCATGTCATCGTCGAAGGGTTTCGCGGTGCCGTGGGCGACCAGCCACAGCCGATCGGCGACCATTTCCACCATGCGCCGATCATGCGAAACCAGAATGACCGCGCCTTTGTAGATCGTCAGCGCTTCGACGAGGGCGGTACGCGCTTCGATGTCGAGATGGTTGGTCGGTTCGTCGAGGATCAGTAGATGCGGCGCATCGTAGGTGATAAGCGCCAGTGTCAACCGCGCCTTTTCGCCGCCGGAGAGGGCACCGATCTTGGTCTGCGCCTTTTCCGCCCCGAAACCGAAGGCTCCCAGCTTGGCGCGCACCTGTTCGGGCTTTGCGGTATTGGGCATGACGCGGGTCATGGCTTGGATCGGCGTTTCCGACAGATCGAGTTCATCGACCTGATGCTGCGCGAAATAACCGACGCGCAGCCGGTTCGGGGCAACCCGCTCTCCGTCCATCAGGTCAAGCCGCCCAGCGATTAGCTTGGCCAGTGTGGTTTTCCCGTTGCCATTGGCCCCCAGCAGCGCCACCCGGTCATCGGGATCGAGCCGTAGGCCGATATTCCGCAGGATCGGTCGCCCGTCGTAGCCAACGGCGGCACCGTTCAGCGAGATCATCGGCGGCGCTAATTCGTCCGGATCGGGGAAATTGAAGCGCACTTCCGGGTCGCGGGTGATGGCTTCCAGCGGTTCCATCCGCGCGAGGGCTTTCACCCGGCTCTGCGCCTGCTTTGCTTTGCTGGCCTTGGCTTTGAACCGGTCGATGAACGCTTGCAAATGCGCCCGCACGGCGGCCTGTTTTGCCTGCGCCTGCTCGGTCTGGGCGATCCGTTCCCGCCGTTGCTTCTCGAAACTATCGTAAGAGCCAGCGTAAGCGTATAGGCCCTGCCGTTCCAGATGGATGATCCCGGTCACCACGACATTCAGAAAATCTCGATCATGGCTGATAAGGATCAGGGTTTTCGGCCAAGTTTTCAAAAACCCTTCCAGCCACAGGGCGGCTTCGAGGTCCAGATGGTTGGTCGGTTCGTCCAGCAGCAGCAGGTCGGGTTCGGCGAAGAGCGCCGCCGCTAGGGCTGCACGCATTCGCCAGCCGCCGGAAAAAGCCGATAGCGGCTTGTTCTGCGCCTCGGCATCAAAGCCCAAACCATTCAGGATAATCGCCGCGCGCGCCGGGGCAGCATAGGCGTCAATATCCAGCAGCCGGGTTTGAATATCGGCCTGGCGGTGGCCATCGGTGCAGGTTTCGGCTTCGGCCAGCAGGGCCGCGCGCTCGGTATCCGCCGCTAGAACATAGTCCAACGGGGTGCCCTCGTCGCCGCGCACTTCCTGGGCGACAACGCCGATGCGGCAGCCGCGCGGTAGCGAAACATCGCCCGCATCGGGTTCGATTTCGCCGGTAATCAGCTTGAACAGCGTGGATTTGCCGGTGCCATTGCGCCCAACAAGGCCGATGCGGTGCCCTTCCGACACGCGGACCGAGGCATTTTCCAACAGCACGCGGCCCGCGATGCGATAGGTGAGATTCGTAATGTCCAACATAGCGGAAGCCTCATACCACAGGCGCGGTCAGAAGCTCGACAGCGATAATGAGCAGATGAAACAAAAAGGCGGCGAATAGTGCGAACGGCCCATTCCAGCGATGGACGATCGTGCGGGGCGACTCTTCAGCAATATTGGCAAGAATGAGCGCCGAGGCCGAGAAGGGTGACAGCAGGGTAAACATCGTCCAGCCGGTTATCAGCGTCAACAGCAGGGCAAAGGCCGATACCGGCATCGGGTGCATCTGCATAATCGCCGTGCCCAGCAGCGGGACCGTGATGATCGGGTTGATGCTGATCTGCGCCCCGATCACCACGACCCAGAAAACCGCAATCAGCAAAGCCACCGGCGGTAACCCTAGGTAGTTCAGCAGATCGCCCAGGGCACCGGGGGGAATCAGTGCGGCAAGGCAGCCGCCGACGATGCCGCCGCACGACAGCGATACAACCTCGTACCGGCTTTTCGGCATTTTTTCGGCACAGTGCCGCCCGGCATGGCGCAGCGTAACGCCGAGCGCCAGGCGCAACTTCCGCCCTTTCACCTGCCAAAACATCCAGCCGAGGGAAAACAGCGGCACGATCAGCATCACCACGGTTCCCAGCGGCAGGCCCGTCGTTTGCTGGGCGGCAATGATGATCGCCAGTACCAAGGCAACCAAGCCCGCGAGCGGCAGCAGCGTTTCGCGCAGGGTAAGATCGGTGTGATAGCTTAACGCGCGGGCGCGGGCGCGCGGCGGGTGCTGAATGCGATCCTGCACATAGCCCAGAAACAGCAGCAGCGCCGCCATCGATAAACCAATCGGCAGCACCGATAGCCACAGCCCATCGGGCACAAGGGTCAACGAAACGGTAACGGTCAGGGTGGTCGGCGACCAGAGGGTGGAGGTGCTGAAACCGCGCAGCATCGCAAGGCTCATGCGTTCCGACCGCAAGGCAACGATGCTGGGATCGCCCCCCGCCTGCTCCAGCGTGTTCGACCGCTTCATCATGCCGCCGAGCAGCGAGAGCGCGCCAAGATTGAGCACGATCCCAAAAAGATGCCCGCCCACCGTTAGCGCGGCATAGCGGCGGCTGGGGCCTTGATTAATCAAGAACTCGCCGCAACGGTGGACCAGATGCGAATGGCTGGCGGGGGCTTGTAGAAAGCCCAAGGCCAAGATCAACGACGCAAACCCCGCCCCTTTGACCGCCGAAGCTAGAAGCACCGGGCCAGGGTCTGGGTGCAGCAGCAGCGCCGCTGCCACCGACGCGGCGGCCACCGTCACCAGCGGCGCTTCGCGTTTATGCAGTGACGGCAGCACCATGCCGAGGTAAAGCAGCAGGCAAAGTGCCGCCAGCGTCCCAAACTCCGCCCGGCCAGAAGCGGCAGCCAGAAGGGTGAAGAGCGCAATCCCGCTGAGAAGCGCAATGGACAGGCGGCGGGCGGCGTTCGATAGAGTTTCGGCAGGCGAATGCATTCGCCTAGCTTGATCCCGCTTGCCGCCTTTTGGCAATCGGGGCGCTGTTGCAGTGCGAGCAGGGCTGACGTGCGACGTCGGCTCCCCCCCGCAGCCAGCGGCGACGGAGGGGGCGGCGTCGGGCGAATTAAGCCGCTTGCCCCGGTAGGCCAACCTTGAAGTCGGGTCGGTTTAGCGGGTGGTTCTGATCGAGGAAGACCGACCGGTCGCTCTTCATCATCAGCACTTGGAAATAGGGGCGGAACTCTTCGTCGGAGATGCCAAAGGCGGCTTGGGTTTTGTCGAAGAAGGCGCGCTCTTCCGGCTCCGCCTCGCCGTCCGACAGGGCGCTATCGACCAGGTTCATCAGAATGCACAGGCGCTGGGCCGTGGTCAGCAGCGGGGTCGCCTCTGCTAGGAATTGGTCCGGTGTATGGCTGCGGACGTATTTCATCGCCGAATTCAGCAGTGCCTGGTTATTGGCACCAACGCCAATGGTGCCGCCGCTGCTCGACCCGCCGATCACCGACAGCAGGTGGCCGACCTCTTCGGCATCCATTTCGCCATCGGCAGCCATCGTGTAGAGAAGCGCGACGGCAAACGCCTTATGCGGCGTCATCTGCTCGCCCTTATCGCTCTTAAACATCGAAAACAGGCTCATGAAGCTCCCCTTTTTGGTTCAATGGTCCAGGCTGCCCTGGGACGTGCCACAGGTGGCCCGCCGCAGTCGGCGCTTCAAGGCGGCCCGGATGTTTTTTTCGGGCAGATGCCGCCCTTAGCCGCCTGGCGGTAAATCCCCCGCCGCCTGCTCCCGGTGGAATTCAGCCGCGAAAGCATCCAGCCGGTCTTCTTCAATCGCTTTTCGCATCCCCGCCATAAGCTCCTGATAATAATGGATATTATGCCAGGTCAGCAGCATCGCCCCCAGAATCTCGCCGGAGCGGGCGAGGTGGTGCAGATAGGCGCGCGAGTAGTTGGAACAGGCCGGGCAGGTGCAATCGGGATCGAGCGGGCGCGGATCGTCCTGGTGGCGGGCGTTGCGGATATTCACCGTGCCGCGCCGGGTGAAGGCCTGGGCAGTACGGCCGGAACGGGTGGGCAGCACACAGTCGAACATATCGATGCCGCGTTGCACCGCGCCAACGAGGTCCGAGGGTTTGCCGACCCCCATCAAATAGCGCGGTTTATTAGTCGGCAGGCGCGGGGTGGTCGCGTCCAGCACCGAGAACATGATCGCCTGGCCTTCGCCGACGGCAAGCCCGCCCACAGCATAGCCTTCAAAATCCATCGGGATCAGCGCGTCCATCGAGCGGGCGCGCAGGTCGGGATAGACAGATCCTTGCACAATACCGAACTGGCCGTATCCGGGCCGGGCCACGAAGGCCTTGCGCGACCGTGCCGCCCAGCGCATCGAGAGTTCCATCGATTTTTGCGCGACGTCGTGCGTGGCCGGATAGGGCGTGCATTCGTCGAACGCCATCGTAATGGTGGCGTCCAGCAGGTTTTGGATTTCGGTCGAGCGTTCCGGGGTCAGCGTATGGGCGCTGCCGTCGAGATGCGAGCGGAAGGTAACGCCGTCCTCGCTCATCTTGCGCAGGGCGGTCAGCGACATAACCTGATAGCCGCCGCTATCGGTTAGGATCGGCCCTTCCCAATGCATGAACTTATGTAGGCCGCCCAGGCGGGCGATACGTTCCGCCGTGGGGCGCAGCATCAGATGATAGGTATTGCCCAGCACGATCTGCGCGCCGGTGGCTTTCACCGCGTCGACGGTCATCGCTTTCACGGTCGCGGCGGTGCCAACGGGCATGAAGGTCGGCGTTTCCACCGTGCCGTGCGCGGTGAAAATCCGCCCGCGCCGCCCGCGACCGGAGGTGTTCAGAAGCTCAAAGCGCAGCCGTGTCATCGTCCCGTCGCTCCAAAAGGCAGGCGTCTCCGTAGGAGAAAAAGCGGTAGTTTTGTTGGATCGCGTGCTGATAGGCCGCGCGCATCCGATTCGGTCCGGCAAAGGCGGAGACCAGCATGAACAGCGTCGAGCGCGGCAGGTGGAAATTCGTCAGCAGCCGGTCGACGGAATAGATCGGTTTGCCGGGATAGAGAAAAATCTCCGTCCCGCCGCTCAAGGCGCTAAAGCGCCGATCTGGCGCTACGGCGCTTTCGAGCGTGCGCAAAGAGGTCGTGCCGCAGGCGATAATCTGTCCGCCCGCCGCGCGGTGCGCATTCAGCCGCGCGGCCCCTTCTGGCGACAGTTCCGCCCATTCTGAATGCATCTTATGGTCTTCCACCCGTTCGGCTTTCACCGGCTGGAAGGTGCCTGCGCCGACGTGCAGGGTAACCGTTTCCGTCGCAACCCCCCGGTCGCGCAGCGCCTGCAACAGCCCTGGCGTGATGTGCAACCCGGCGGTGGGCGCGGCGACGGCGCCCTCTTTCGCCGCAAAGATCGTCTGATAATCCTGGCGGTCGCGGGCGTCTTGGGCGCGGCGAATATAGGGCGGCAGCGGCATTTCGCCGATGGCCTCCAGCGCGGCGGTCAGCTCGGCGTCCTTGCGGTCGAAGCGGATGAGCACTTCGCCGCTGTCGCGTTTTTCCAGCAGTTCTGCCCGTAAGAGATCGCCGAAGCGGATCGTATCGCCGATCCGCAGCCGCTTGCCGGGTTTGGCAAAAGCCGTCCATTCCGCGCGGCTGTGGCGTTGGTGCAGCAGGAGTTCGACCGTGACCGCGGCCCCAGCCTCCACCCGTTCGCGCCGGCCGTGCAGCCGGGCGGGGATGACCTTGGTATCGTTAAAAACGATCAAATCGCCCGGCCCCAGCAGGCCCGGCAAATCGCCGATGGTCTTATCGGTCAGCCTATCTCCGACGCAGAGCAGCCGCGCCGCCTCGCGCGGCTCCATCGGACGCTCGGCAATCAGACTGTCCGGCAGGTCGAAATCAAAATCGGCGACGTTCATGAAAGCCCTGGTCCATTGTCAGGGGCACCGCCCCGACACTCCCGCTTAAGGGGCGTTCCCCTTAATCCTATTGCAAGGGCGCATGGTTTACAGGAGGGGACGGGAAAAGAAAAAGGGATTCTCACGGGGCAAGCCCCGTGAGTGGGGGCCAGGGGTAACCCCCTTGGGTTTGCTAGGCCCGCAGAATTTCGCCGTTTTGGTGGCAGTCCGCGCGCGCGAGGTCGAGATACAGCGGGGCCACGCTCTCCGGCGTTGCCAAGGCGGCAGCATCTTCGCCGGGGAAACCTTCGGCGCGTAGGCGGGTCGCCACCGTGCCAGGATCGACGCAATTCACCCGCAGCTTGGTCTTGGCGTTCTCAAGGGCGTAGGTCTGCATCAAACTGAGCAGGGCGGCTTTGCTGGCGGCATAGGGGCCGGTGAAATGCTCCGGCGTAACCGTGCCCGGTCCGCCGACCGTCGCGATCACCCGTCCCGCGTCGGAGGCGCGCAGCAGCGGGTCACAGGCGCGGATCAGCCGCCAGGGGGCGATGAAGTTCACCGCCACCAGCTTTTCAAACATCTTCGGCTTCTGATGCCCGACCGGTGAAAAGCCACCGAGCGCCCCAGCATTCATCACCAGCACGTCGAGCCGCCCGAAGCGTTCGGCCAGGGCATAGCCCAATTGATCGATCTTGTCGCCATCGGCCAGATCGAGCGGCAGCAGGGTCGCCCCCGGATGCCCGGCGGTGCGAATGGCGTCATCCACCTCCTCAAGCCCGCCGACTGACCGAGCGATCAGCACGACCTGCGCGCCCTCTGCCGCAAACAGTTTTGCAACGGCGGCCCCGATCCCGCGCGAGGCCCCGGTGATAAGGGCGATGCGGCCCGACAGTTTTCCCTGGGTAAGCTGTGCGATCGTCATTATTCGGCCAGCACGCTCACGCGGTCATCGCTGGTGCCATCGGTAAAATCGGTCAGGGCGATCGGATAGTCGCCGGTGAAACACGCATCGCAGAAGCCGGGATTATCCTGCTGCCGCCCCTCGCTATGCCCCATGGCGCGATACATGCCATCGATGGTCACAAAAGCCAAACTATCGGCCCCGATGAATTTGGTCATCGCGTCCACATCCATCTGGCTGGCGAGCAGCTTTTCCCGGCGTGGGGTATCGACGCCGTAGAAGCAGCTATGGGTGGTCGGCGGCGAGGCGATGCGCATATGCACCTCCGTTGCCCCGGCGGCGCGCACCATTTCCACGATCTTGGTCGAGGTGGTGCCGCGCACGATACTATCGTCAACCAGGATGACGCGCTTGCCTTCGATATGGGCGCGGTTGGCGTTATGCTTCAGCTTCACGCCCAAATGGCGGATCTGATCGGTCGGTTCGATAAAGGTGCGACCGACGTAATGATTGCGGATAATCCCCAGCTCGAAAGGAATACCCGCCTCATTGGCATAGCCCAGCGCCGCTGGAACGCCCGAATCGGGTACCGGAATAACCACATCGGCATCCACCCCGGTTTCGCGCGCCAACTCGGCCCCAATGCGCTTGCGGGCGTTATAAACCGACGTGCCTTCGACGATGCTGTCGGGCCGGGCGAAGTAGATATGCTCGAAGATGCAAAAGCGCCGGCTGGCTTTCGGGAAGGGGTGGCGGCTGGTTAGCCCGTCGCGGGTAACGATCACCATTTCCCCTGGCTCGACATCGCGGATGAAGTCGGCCCCCAGAATATCAAGGGCGCAGGTTTCCGACGCCATGACATAGGCATCGCCCAAGCGGCCCAGCACCAGCGGGCGCACGCCATTGGGGTCACGCACGCCGACGATCCCATCGTCCATCAGCCCAACAAAGGAATAGGCCCCGGTGATTTGGCGCAGCGCATCAATCAGCCGGTCCACCACAGCGGTGGCGAGGGCAGTTGCGATCAGATGCACCACTACTTCGGTGTCAGTCGTCGATTGGAACAGCGAGCCGCGTTCCACCAAGCGGCGGCGCAGGGCCTGATTGTTGGTTAGATTGCCGTTATGGGCGATGGCGAAGCCGCCGATGGCCAGATCAGCGAACAGCGGCTGGACGTTGCGCAGCAGCGTATCGCCGGTCGTGGCATAGCGGGTATGGCCAATGGCGGCATGGCCCTTCAGCCGGTTGATGACATCCGGCTGCGCGAAGGTTTCGCCAACATGACCCAGCGCGCGGTGGGCGTTGAACTGTTTGCCGTCGAACGCCACGATCCCGGCGGCTTCCTGGCCGCGATGCTGCAAAGCGTGCAGGCCGAGCGCGGTATGGGCGGCGGCGTCTGGCGTGCCATAAATGGCAAAGACCCCGCATTCCTCCCGCAGCTTGTCGTCATCAAACGGATGCGTCGTGAGCATGGCGGGCGACCCTCTTCTAAGACTAGGCTGACCCCGGCGTGGCCGCCGGGACGATGGCTGGCGCCTCTTTACTGCTTATTTTTGACCAATGCATCAATTGCGTTGCGTTGCTGATCGTCATAGCCGCCCCCCGCTTTTGCCGGGGCTTGCGCCGGAGCTTGGGGTGTGGCGGGCTTCTGGCCCGATGCAGGGGCCGATGCGGGGCCAGGGGCGGGCACGATGGGCGGCGGGGCAGCTGGGGTTGGCGCGCTCTGCACCGGGGGCGCGACCGGGGCGGGGGGCATCGGAGCTGGGGCGACTGGCGGCGCGGTCAGGGTTTGCAGATTGCGCTGAATTTCCAGCAAGGCTTCGCCATTGCGGCGTTGTTGGTCGAGCACGCGGGCGGCCTCTTCCGCCTCGTCACGCGGCACGAAGACCGCGACCATATCAGCCCCGCGCAGGATCAGCGGATAGGTTTTGGCCTGCGCCAGCCATTCCGGCGGCGGGGCGTTCTTATTCATGAGCTGCGCGGCGAGGAAATAGACGACCGAGATCAGTAAAGCTCCGCGCGCCAGGCCGAAAACGAAGCCGAGCGAGCGGTCCAAGGCGTTCAGGCTCGTGTCTTTAATCATATTCGACAGCGCGCCGCTGACGATGGACAGCACGATCAGGGCGATGAGGAAGATCACAACCCAGGAGCCGTATTTGGCCACAACCTCCATCCCGATCAGGTCCATCGCCAGTCCCATGGTCAGCGGCTGGACCTGCATAGCGATGAAAGCGGCCCCGATCCAGGCAGCAATCCCCAGCGCTTCCCGCACGAAGCCGCGCAGAAAGGCGAGCACGCCGGAAATCAGCACAATGATGACGACCGCGATATCGGTCATGTGAAAGCCGCCGTCCATTCGTTCCTCTTGGCCCCGTTCGGTTCCTTTTATGGCAGCTTGCGCCGCCAGGTCGTCTCTTCTGCCGGGGCGAGCCGTTCCACAAGCTCCGCCAGCCGGTCGATCTCGGTCAGGGTTAGGCCGCTAGACCCCTGGGCCGCCCCTGCCCGGCGCGCCGGGATCAAAGCCCGTCCGAAGCCCAAGCGCAAGGCTTCCTTCAGCCGCGCATCGCTTTGCCCAACTTGCCGAACCTCGCCCGCCAGCCCCACTTCGCCAAACACCACCATATCCGGCGGCACGGGTTCCCCGGAATAGGCAGAAACCAGCGCGGCAGCAACGGCCAGATCGGCCGCCGGTTCGGAAATCCGCAAGCCACCGGCGACGTTCAGGTAGACATCCTGCGCGCCGATGGATAGGCCGCAGCGCGCATCCAGCACCGCCATCACCATGGCTAGCCGCCCGCTATCCCAACCCACCACCGCGCGGCGCGGTGTGCCGAAACTGGTCGGGGCGACCAGCGCCTGAATTTCCACCAGCACCGGGCGCGTGCCCTCCATCCCGGCAAAAACCGCCGCGCCCGATACATTGTCCCGCCGCTCGGCCAAAAATAAGGCAGAGGGGTTCGGCACCTCCGATAGCCCCCGGTCGGTCATCTCGAAAACGCCGATTTCGTCGGTCGGGCCGAAGCGGTTTTTGACCGCGCGCAGAATGCGGAACTGGTGGCCGCGCTCGCCTTCAAAATACAGAACCGTATCGACCATATGTTCCAGCACGCGCGGCCCTGCAATCGCGCCTTCCTTGGTGACATGGCCGACCAAGATCAATGCGAAGCCACGCTTCTTGGCGGCGCGGATCAGTTCCTGGGCGCAGGCACGCACTTGGCCGACCGTACCGGGGGCGCTGTCCAGCGCATCAAGATACATGGTCTGGATTGAATCGATCACCACCACATCCGGCGGATTTTCAGTCTCCAGCGCCGGAAGAATATCGCGCAGGGCGGTCGCAGAGGCAAGGGCGACCGGTGCCGCCGAAATCCCCAGGCGTCCCGCGCGCAAGCGCACTTGATCGACGGCTTCTTCGCCGGAGATATAGGCGCAGCGCGCCCCGGTTTCGGCCAAGCGGGCGACAAGCTGGGTCAGCAGCGTCGATTTACCAATCCCAGGATCGCCGCCAATCAGAATGGCGGAACCAGGGACGATACCGCCGCCGGTTACCCGATCTAACTCCCCAATCCCGCTGGGGCGGCGCGGGGCGGGTGCGGACGCGCCGTGCAAATCGACGAAATCAAGGCCGCCGCCGCGCGACCAGGCGGCGGTGCCCGCTTTTTTTCCGCCCACCGGCGGTGGGGCCGCCTCTTCAACGAGGGTATTCCACTCCCCGCAGGCGGTGCATTGCCCCTGCCATTTGGCGTAAAAGGCCCCACAGGATTGGCAGACGAACTGGCTGCCGCCGCGTGCCATTAAGCGCTCCGCACTTGCAGGGCAATCGGCCCGTCGGCCCGGCCGTGGATGAATTGATCGATATAGGGGTTGCCGGACTGGTCGAGATCGGCAATCGGCCCGGACCAGATGAATTGCCCCTCGTAGATCATCGCCACTTGATCGGCGATATGGCGCACGCTGGTCATATCATGGGTGATGGTGACGGCGGTTGCCCCCAGATCGGCGACGCATTGGCGGATCAGATCATTGATGACCCCGGCCATAATCGGGTCTAGCCCGGTGGTCGGTTCGTCAAAAAATAGAATTTCCGGCTCGCGGGCAATGGCGCGGGCCAGGCCCACGCGCTTTTGCATCCCGCCTGATAGTTCCGCCGGGAAAAGATCGGCCACATCGGGGCCAAGACCAACCTGTGCCAGCTTCTGCACGGCCACGGGTTTGGCGTCCTGGGCGCGCATCTGTTCGCCCTGCATCAGGCCGAAGGCGACATTCTCCCACACCCGTAAGCTGTCAAACAAAGCGCCGCCTTGGAACAGCATTCCAATTTTTTGCCGAACGGCGCGGCGGAACGCGGCACTCTGCTTTAGAATATCAATCCCGTCGATCTCGATTGCGCCCGCATCGGGGGCGATCAGGCCCAAGATGCACTTCAGAAGCACGGATTTTCCCGTGCCCGACCCGCCGATGATGACCGTGCTTTGCCCGCGCGGGATCAGTAAATCGGCCCCGCGCAGCACCTGCTTGCGCCCGAAACTCTTGCTGACGCCGCGCGCGGCAATTTTGAATTCGGCGCTCATTTTGCGAAAAACGCCTCCGTCAGCAGATAATCGAAGACCAGAATGAGAATGGAGGCCGAGACGACGGCATTGGTGGTGGCAGCCCCCACGCCCTGCGCCCCACGCCCGGAATGGAACCCGTGGTAGCAGCCCATCAAAGTTACGGTAAAGCCGAAGACGGCAGCCTTGACGAGGCCGGAAAACACATCCTCGAAGCTAAGATAATTCATCGTTGCCTGAAGATAAGCGGCCCCGTTGAAGCCGAGCTTCTGCACCCCGATCAGCCAGCCGCCCATGACGCCGATGATATCGCCAATGGCCACCAGCGGCGGCAGCGCCAAGGTTCCGGCCAAAAGGCGCGGGGCGACGAGATACTTCATCGGCGGGGTGGAGAGGGTATCGAGCGCGTCGATCTGTTCGGTCACCCGCATTGTCCCCAGTTCTGCCGCCATCGCCGCGCCAACGCGCCCGGCAACCATCAACCCGGCCATCACCGGGCCGAGTTCGCGGGTGATCGCCAGCACCAGCAGATTGGCAATCGTGCTTTCGGCATTGAACTGGGCAAAGCCGGTATAGCCCTGCAAGGCCAGCACCATGCCGGTAAACAGGCTGGTCAGGCCAACAACCGGCAGCGAGTAATAGCCGATCTCCAGCAGTTGTCGCAGGAACTGCCGTCCGTAAAAGGGCGGGCGGACCCAATGGCTGACGGCATCGAGCGCAAACAGCGTCACCCGCCCACAGGTAGCGAAAAAGGCGAGGGCGAAGCGCCCCAGCGGCGTCAGCAGCGGCATCATCTACCCGATATACTGGCGCATGGCGCGGCGGCCGATGCTAGTGAGAATTTCATAACCAAGGGTTCCGCCATCGGCCCCGGCAGTGTCGATACTGCGGTTTGGACCGAGGATTTCTAGCACTGCGCCCGGTACAGCCTCGGCCAGCGCGGTGACATCCAGGGTGATAAGGTCCATCGAAACCCGCCCAACCACCGGGGCGGGGTGGCCGTTCAAATAGAAGGCCGCCCCCTCGGTCACGCGCGGCACCCCATCGGCATACCCATAAGGAACCGTGGCGATCCGGGCCGGGGCCTTGGCCGTCCAGCGCGCCCCATAGCCGACCGGGCGGCCCGCCTCGACGGTTCGGACTTGCAGAATAGGGGTGCTGAGGTGCACAACAGGCCGCATCGGATTCGGCCGTTCCGGCGTTGGGTTGCCGCCGTAGAGCGCGTAACCGGGGCGCAGCAGATCGAAATGGGCATCCTGTTCCAGGAAAATGCCGGAAGAGGCCGCAAGCGAGCCGGGCACGCCGGGCAGTTGCGCCAGGGCAGCAGCAAAACGATCAATCTGCATCCGGTTCAGCGGATGATCGGGCCTATCGGCGCAGGCGAAATGGCTCATCAACAGCGTCAGATTGCGGCGGCGCAGATCGGGCATGTGCGCCTCGAACTCCGACGCTTCTAGGCCAAGGCGGCTCATGCCGGTATCGATTTGCAGAATAGCGGCGGCGTCGGCGGGCCAATCCGCTACCTGCTCTGGGCTATTCAGCACGGGGGTCAAGCGATGCGCGGCAAATTCGGCGGCTTCCCCAGCCAGGGGGCCGTTCAGAATGCCAATCATCGGGGCGGCATCGGGAAACCGGTCGGCCAAGCCCGCGCGCAGGGCAATCCCTTCGGCCAGATGGGCGACGAAAAACTGCCTGCAGCCTGCCGAGAATAAGGCCGCCGCGACTTCGACCGCCCCCAGCCCGTAGCCATCGGCCTTCACGACGGCAGCGCAACGGCGATGGGCCGCCCGATTGGCCAACAGACGCCAATTTGCCACAAGCGCAGCACGGTCGATGGTCAGGGTGGTCGCGGGGGTGGGCATCAGGCGCAAAAATCCATTCGGCAAACGAAAGGCACGCGCTTTTACCGCAGCGCACCCCGCCGCAACCCTAACATCCCCGCGCCCGAAAGCAAGATCGCGCTAACCTTTTGCCCGGCTGTTTCACGCCCCCGCAGGTCGATCGACCCAGCGGTTGAGGACCAGCGACGTGGTAACCCGCTGCACGCCGGGCAGTTTTTCGATGGTTTCGCGGACCCTCGCCAGCGCCTCGGTCGAGGCGGTTTCCACATAGATCACCAGATCATCGTCGCCGGTGATGCTATGGGCGGACAGAACTTCTGGGATTGCGCGTAACGCCCCTTGCAGCCGCGCACAGCTTTCCGACATTTTAAGAAGCAGATAGGCTTGCACCGCGTCTGGGCTGGTCGCCCCGGTTAAGACGGTGAAGCCCCGGATAGTGCCGTCGCGCTGTAAGCGCTCCAGCCGTTCCTGTACGCTGGAGCGGGCAAGGCCAACCCGCTTGGCCAAAGTGGTGGTCGGCATTCGCCCATCGCCGCGCAATAGGGTTAGTAACTGCCGGTCGATTTCGTCCATTCTGCCCCTCATACCGTCATTCTGCCGGGGGATCGGTCATCTTGCCGGGGCGATTTCCGGCAGCCCGATGCGTCATGCTCTAGCCCTATACCGGGTTTTACGGCGGGAGAAAACAGCATGTCCGTTCAACAAGCGCCCTGCACGGGTGAGGTGCCCAACCTACGCCCCAGCCTAGGGGCCGTGCAGGGCATTGGAGTTGCTCTGAGCATGGTGGTGGGCAGCGGGCTGTTGATCCTGCCGGGGATTGGCGTTGGCTTAGTTGGCGCGGCTGCGATCCATGCCTGGTGGATCAATGCGCTGCTAACCCTGCCGCTGCTGCTGGTGCTCGCCCGGCTGGGGGCGCGCTTTCCCACAGCGGGCGGCGTGGCGGGGTTTGCTGAGGCGGCTTTCGGGTATCGGGCTGGGCGGGCGACCGAAGCGCTGCTGATCGGGGCCTGCTTGCCGGGGGCGGCGGCGATTGGTCTAAGCGGCGGGGCCTATATCGCCGCTTTCATCGGCCTGCCGCCAGGGTGGGAGGCGCTGGTGGGCGCGGGGGTGCTACTGGTGGGCACGCTGGTCAATCTGGCCGGCGCGCAGATTGCTGGGTCTTTTCAATCGCTGATGACCTTTACTCTGATTACCCTTCTGGGGCTTCTAGCCGCCGTTGCTTTGGCCGCGCCGGGGGTAACGATCACCGCTGGCCTGACCGCCGCATCGCCCCTGGCAGCCCTCCCGGCTTTGGGGGCACTGTTTTTTGCCTTTACCGGGTGGGAGCTTTTCTGCTCCACCGCCGAAGAATTTCGCCGTCCGCGCCGGGATTTTCCCCTGGCCTTGGCAGGGGCGTTTCTGGCCATGCTGCTGCTCTATGTCGGCACGGCGCTAGCGGTACAACTGCGGCTTGATCCGGCCAACCCGAACCTAACGCGTGCGCCGGTGGCGGCCTTGGCCGGCAGCCTCTTCGGCCCCTGGGCAGAGGTTGGCGTGGCTGGGCTGGGGGCGGTGATGATCCTATTGGCCTTGATCGGCGGTCTGTGGGGGGCGTCGCGCCTAATTTTTTCCGCCGCGCGCGAAGGGCTGCTGCCGCGCGCCTTAAGCCAAGTTAGCGGCACCGGGCGGGTGCCGCGCCGGGCCGTGCTAACCTTCGGCCTGCTGGCTGCAGCCAGCCTACTGGCGGCACAGATTTTCGCCTGGGATGTGGCAACCTTGTTCGAGCTTTCGGCACAAAACTTCCTGGGCGGCTATTTGGTAGCGCTGCTGGCCGGAGTGAAGCTGTTGCAGGGCCGCGCGGTTCGGTTGGCACTGGTCGTCTTGACGCTGGGCTTCGGGGTGTTTCTGGCCAGCTTCGGCGCGAGTTTGATATACGCCGCCCTTAGCCTGGGGTTGGGCCTGTGGCTGGCCCCGACAGCCGGGCGACGTCCGGGTTAACGGAAGAAATCGTCGATTTCATTCTGGCTAACGGCGGCACCGGGAAGCTGCGGGCCGTTCAGCAGATCGGCCTCGTCGTTTGCGCCTTCGCGCTCTTCTTCGATGGCTTTTTCCGTCATCTGGCCGATCTCGCTCGCGCCCCAGATGCGGATCATATTTTCGATGCGGGTTTCGATATAGGTCAGCATCCGCACGATCTTGCGGATGCGCTGGCCGGTAATATCTTGGAAGTTGCACGATTCGTAGATCGTGATGACTTCATTATTGATTTCGGTGATTTTCGCCGCCCGCGCGTCCGGGTCTTCGAGTTCCCGCAGCTCGGCAGCCTTGGCGTCGATATTCTCCGCCGCCGTCATGATATTGTTGGTTGCGTCTTCGGTCTGTTTGACCACGGCGTCCAACTCGAAGTTCGCCGATTGGAAATTGCCGCCATCGGTTTGTACGGAAATCAGCGCAATTTCGCGCTTGGTGTTGAGGATGTGCTTGGACAATTCCTCAAGCTCGCGCGCCAGATGCTTGGCTTCCTCGAACTTCTTTTCGTTTATCGTCAGTGCCGCGACCTTCAGGGTATCGCGGAACTCCGAAAACTCCCGATGCAGGCCCGTCCCGATTTGCAGCAGGGCGCGAAGAACGTCTTCGTTGGTAATCGTCCGGCTCATTCTCTCTGCCTCTATCGGCCTTCTGCCGCTCGATATTGCGCTGCACACCGCCCTAGGATACCCCCACCGCAGCGGGGTTGACCGATCCGATCATACGGTAAGCTGCCGCTGGACGCATCCCGATTATTACACATGTGGGCTAAACACTTGCTTCGGTTTCTTCCCGCGTTGGCGAAAGCAGCCGTTCGATCGTGTCTGCATCGCGTGGGCGGCCGAAGTGATAGCCCTGCCCGTACATACACCCAAGTTGTGCCAGACGGATGACATCATTGGCAGTTTCCACCCCTTCGGCGATCACCTCGCAGCCCAGGCCCCGGCTAAGTTCGGCGATCATCCGAATGATAAGCCCGTTTTCTGGCCGCTGCCGCATGGCGCGCACGAAGGATTGATCGATCTTGACCGCATCGAAGCGGAATTGATGCAGATAGGACAGCGAGCTATAGCCGGTTCCGAAATCATCAATGGCAAGACGCAGGCCCATAGCCTTTAGGCGGCTGAGAATGGACAGCATCCCGTCCACATCGTCCAGCACGACGCTTTCGGTGATCTCCAACTTCAGGGCATCGGCCGGGGTGCGGTGCCGGGCCAGAACCTCGGCTACGCGCTCCACGAAGTCCGGCTCCTGCATTTGCACGCCAGAGACATTCACATTGATGAAAAGATTGCCCGCATCGGGCAAAAGGTGCCGCCATTGGTTGACTTGGCGGCAGGCACGATCCAGAGCAAAGAGGCCCATTGGCACGATCAGCTTGGTTTCTTCGGCCAGGGGGATAAAGCGCAGCGGCGGTACCATGCCCAGGCTGGGATGCTGCCAGCGCATCAGCGACTCGAACCCCACCAGGCGGCCGGACTGCAGATCGATGATCGGCTGATAGTGAAGCTGCAACTGGCCGCCGACCTCGATTGCGCTGCGCAAATCGCGCTCCATGGCCAGCGGATCGACTTCCAGGTCGATGCTGGAAGCGGTGAACAGCGCCATGCTTTTTTCGGCATCCGGGCCGGGTCGGTTCAGCGCGCGGGACGCATCGCGCAGCAGTTCTTCGGCCCTTTGGCTGCCGTTGGGCATGGCCGCCCCAATCCGGGCGGTTACATAAAGCCCTGGCGAGCCGGGCAGATTGATGACGGGCTTCAGCGCTGTATGCACCGCGAGAGCGCGGTGACCGATAGTATCTTCATCGGCAACCCCCTGAAGCAGAAAGCCGAAGCTAGCCCCCTCCAGCCGCGCCAGCGTATCGGAAGCAACGATTGTCTGCGCCAGCCGTTCCCCCACTTCGCGCAGCAGCAGATCGGCCTGGGTGGGGGTCAGCGAATTGGCGAGGCTGGCAAAGCGATTAACTTCCACCACCAGCACGGCGCAATCGGCGACCGATCCATCGGAGCGGCGCAAGGTTTGCGCCAGCCGATCGAGGAATAGGGCACGGTTCGGCAGGCCGGTCGTGGCATCATAGAAAGCATCGTGCAGCACCTGCTGCTCGGCCTGTTTCCGTTCGGTAATATCCGATTGCGAGCCAACAATCCGCACGGCCTTATCGGTCAGCGGGTCGCGGATGGTCAGCCCATGGCAGAGCATCCAACGTTCCGACCCGTCCTGGTGACGGATGCGATATTCGATCTGAAACGGCTCTTCCTCGCTGGCGATCTGGGCTTCCACAGCGGCCTGCAGCCAGATCAGATCGTCAGGGTTCACCCGGCTAAACCATTCGTCCGGATCGGTGCCAACCTCAGCAGGTTTACAGCCGATCATCTCTTTCCACCGGGGGGTGAAGAGGATCGAATTGGTGCGGATATCCCAATCCCATAGCCCATCTTTGGCGGCCATGATGGCCAGGGCGTAGCGCTCCTCACTGGCGCGCAACGCCTCCTCGGCCTCTTTGCGGGCCGTAATATCGGATTGCGAGCCGGCCATGCGCGTGGCGGTTCCGCCTTCGCCGCCGCCCAGGGCGGTGCCCCGGCACAACACCCAGCGGGTACGCCCGGCCCGGTCCCGCACCCGATATTCGATGCGGAAATCCCGCGACGGGTTTTGCACCTGCTCGTCCAGGGTTGCATCCACCCAATCGCGGTCCTCTGGCTGCACGCAGGACAGCCAATCTTCGATCACGCAGCTTTGCTGATCGGGCGGCAGGCCCATCATATCGGCCAGCCGGGGGGAGTAGCGTACCCGGCCAGAGGCGAGATCCCAGTCCCACAGCCCGTCGTTGGCCCCCAAAGCGATCAGTGCATAGCGCTGTTCGGCAGTAATGCGGGCTTCACGCACCTCCGCCCGGCCCGTTAGGAGCATCGCGGCCGAGCGTAGCCGGGCGATCACCTCCGCCCGGTCGAGCGGTAGGCTGATGATTTCATCATATCCCTGGTTGATGGCCCGAAGCCGGAGGTCGCTCCGGCTGATCGGGGCCGCCAGAATCAGGGCGGGATGGGGGTGATCTTGCGGGGGCTGCCGCTGCGGCAGCGTCAGAATATCCGCCTCGCTGGCCGGATCGGCGGCGACCAGAAAGATGCCCTCATGGCTCAGGGCTTCGGTCGTTGCAGGTAGCGTGGGTAGGATGGTAAGCGACTGAACGCCAAGGGTGCCGGAGGCGACAATCTCCTCAACCAATGCCACGGCATTGGCCGGGAAGCCAATTACTGTGAGGGGAAAACCGATCACAGTCATGCGTGGAAAACACCCTGTTGCATTGCCTGTCGGCTTTCATCACCTGTAAGCGGTTAGCCGCAATTCGCGGCAATTTCCATCAAAGCTGCCCGATTTACGGGCGCACGGCAAGGAAAAGACAGGCCCAATGTGGATAATCGGCGTCTTTTGTCATACGGAAACCGGATGCAGCGGCGGGCGTCCGGCCAGGACGGCGGCCAGATTATCCAGCGCCCGCATTCCCATCGCCGTTCGGGTTTCGATGGTGGCGCTGCCTAGGTGCGGCAGGGGAAAAACGTTCGGCAGGCTGCGGTAGCGCGGATCGATATTAGGTTCACCGGCAAAAACGTCTAACCCTGCGGCGGCAAGATGACCGCTGCCGAGGGCGGCGATGAGCGCATCATCGTCGACCAAGCTGCCGCGGGCCGTATTGACCAAAATCGCCCCCCTGGGTAGGGCGGCGATCCGCGCGGCGGTCATCAACCGATCGGTTTCTGCCGACGCGGGGGCGTGCAGCGATAGAACGTCCGACATCGGCAGCAGGCTGTCTAAGCTGGCATGATAAATTGCCCCGGCTTCGGCGTCGGCGGGTAGGCGGCTGCGGTTATGATAATGAATCTGCATTCCGCAGGCCCGCGCCCGATGGGCCAGGGCTTGGCCGATCCGCCCCATGCCAACAATGCCCAGGCGCTTGCCGGTGATCTGCCAGCCGATCAACTGCATTGGGTTCCAGCCGACCCAGGTCGCTTCGCGCACCATCGCCTCCCCCTCGCGGGCGCGGCGGCTGGCGGCAAGGATCAGAAGAAGGGCGATATCCGCCGTCGCCTCGGTCAGCACATCGGGGGTATTGGTCACGATCAGCCCGCGCGCGGTGGCGGCACTCACGTCAATATGATCGTAACCAACCGAAAATGTAGCCAGAATCTTGACCGAGGCGGGAAGGGTGGCAATCGCCGTGGCCGTCATTTTATCGCGCGGGGTAATTAGCACCCCCTCCACCCCCTCCGGCACTGGCCCGCCGCGTACTACGTCAAAGTCGGCGGCGATGCGCGCCAAGACCGCATCGGGCATCGGCAGATCGGGAACATGAAGACGGGGGCGGTGCATAGCAATCTCCGAGGGATGGGCTGAGGCTATTTAAGCGGAGTTGGTCGGAGAGGGCAGTAGGATTTTCGCCAGAGACGGGAATAATATTCATTTTCAATGCCGTAATACGAGTAAAAATAGTCTAAATATCCGTCCTTTGCGATGAAAGGGAGGGAAAATGAAAAAGCAGCCACCTTTGTTCGAGGCGCTGGCAAAAATGCAGGACCACTTTAGCGAACCCTTGGAAAACCGCATCGAAGCACTGGAGAAAAAAATAGCTGAGACGGAGAGGCAGATCTCGGAACAGCAAAAATCTCGTCCGGCCCATTGATGCGGCGCGGGACATACTCCGACCCGGCCCGCTCAGGCCGGGCCTTTTGCCCAAGGGCATCCCTTCAGACAATAAAAAAGCCTTACAAGTCAGAGACTTGAAGGCCTGAAAGATGGTGCTGCCGGACAGGATTGAACTGTCGACCTCTCCCTTACCAAGGGAGTGCTCTACCACTGAGCTACGGCAGCAGCGCCGCGATACGGGCCGGTCGGCGGTGCGCCGTTCGGTGTGGGCGGCTGTTTACCCCATGGGCTAGGGCTTGGCAAGAGCGAAAAAGCGGCGCTAGTGTGCGGCAGGCCGAAGGGTTTTCCCCTTTCACGGTCGTTTCTCACCCCCTTATTGAATGAATGATGAGCAAGACCCCGCCCAGCATCACCCCGGAGACGCAGAAGGCCCAGCAGGAGCGGGCCGAGCGGCGCGCTGCTGCGCTGCGTGAGAATCTAAAACGCCGAAAACAACAAAAGCGTGGACGCGACGATGCCGCCGAGGAGGCGCTCGGCCCCGATGCAACCCCGCCCAGCCCGTGAAAACCACTGGGGCAGCTTGAAAGCCCGCCCGTGCCTGGGGTAGAAGCCAAGGTCCGGGTGTTACGCCGGTACAGATTGGCTTTAAGGAGCGGCACGCAGCATGGCGATACTGTCGGATAAATGGATCCGCAAAATGGCGCTGGAAGAAGGGATGATCTCGCCCTTCGTCGAGCGGCAGTCGCGCGACGGTGTCATCTCCTACGGCCTATCGTCCTATGGGTACGACGCGCGGGTGAAGAGCGACTTTAAGATCTTCACCAATGTTGATGCTGCCGTGGTCGATCCCAAGAATTTCGACAGCAAGAGCTTCGTGGATCGGCAGACCGACGTTTGCATCATCCCGCCCAATAGTTTCGCGTTGGCGCGGACGGTGGAATATTTCAAAATCCCGCGCGATGTGCTGGTGATCTGCCTTGGCAAATCCACCTACGCCCGCTGCGGGATCATCGTCAATGTGACCCCGCTGGAGCCGGAGTGGGAGGGGGAGGTGACGATTGAAATCTCCAATACCACGCCGCTGCCCGCTAAAATTTATGCCAATGAGGGCATTTGCCAGTTTTTGTTCTTCCAGGGCAACGAGCCGTGTGAAGTTTCCTATGCCGACCGCGCGGGCAAATATATGGGCCAGCGCGGCGTAACCCTGCCGCGCCTTTAACCAGCCGTCCGTTCGAGAGAGGATAATTCGGTGGATAAGATCAGAGTTCGCGGCGGCAACGTCCTGAAGGGCACCATCGATATCAGCGGGGCGAAGAATGCCGCCCTGCCGCTGATGACGGCGGCGCTGCTGACCGACGAAACCCTGACCCTCGCCAACGTCCCGCATCTCGCCGATATTTCGACGCTGCTGGCGCTGCTCGGGCAGCACGGCGTGCAGGTGTCGATGAACGGCGCCGCCAATGGCGGCCATACCGGGCGGGTGCTGGCGCTGACAGCCAAGGAAATCACCTCTACCACCGCGCCCTACGATATTGTGCGCAAGATGCGCGCGAGCTTCCTGGTCATGGGGCCGTTGGTGGCGCGCTGCGGGATTGCCCGCGTGTCGCAACCCGGCGGCTGTGCCATCGGCGGGCGGCCCATCGATCTTCACCTCAAGGGGCTGCAAGCCCTTGGCGCCGAAATCGATCTGTCGGAAGGCTATGTCGAAGCCCGCGCGCCGAAGGGCCTGATGGGCGGGCGCTTCGTGTTCCCGGTCGTGTCGGTCGGCGCGTCGGAAAATCTCTTAATGGCGGCGGCGCTGGCCAAGGGCGAAACCGAGCTTGTGAATGTGGCGCGCGAGCCGGAAGTGGTCGATCTCGGCCACTGCCTGATTGCGATGGGCGCCAAGATCGAGGGCCTCGGCACCGATACCGTGCGCATCCAGGGCGTTGAGCGGCTGCACGCCGCCCAGCACCAGATCATTGCCGACCGGATCGAAGCGGGCACCTATGCGATTGCGGCGGCGATCACCGGCGGCGATATTTTGCTGCGCAATGCCCATATCGAGCATCTGCCGGTCTTCGTCGATAAGCTGCGCGAAGCCGGGGTAACGGTCACGGCGGAAGCGGGCGGTATCCGCGTTGCCCGAACTTCGGCACCGCTGATCGGGGTCGATGTGATGACGGAGCCGTTCCCAGGCTTCGCCACCGATCTTCAGGCCCAGACGATGGCGCTGATGACCGTGGCGAATGGCGCGGCGATGATGACCGAAACAATCTTTGAAAACCGCTTCATGCATGTGCCGGAACTGGCGCGCATGGGGGCGAATGTTACCATTCACGGTTCGTCGG
>CAZNVY010000001.1:106924-108829 GCA_964576605.1 uncultured Elstera sp.
GGCGGCGGAGGGGGAAACCACGGTTCACCGCGTCTATCATCTGGATCGCGGTTATGAGCGGCTTGAGGAAAAGCTGGCGGCCTGCGGGGCCGATGTGGCGCGGGTGCGGGAGGACGCATGAGCGCGCCGGGCCTGAAATTACGGGCCGCCGATCCGGCGGATCTCGATATTCTCAGTGCCTGTCTGCAAGACGCGCTGTTGCCCGTCGCCGATTTGCATTTCGATGCCGGGGCGGGCGAATTCCTGGCAGTCGCCAATCGCTTTCGTTGGGAAGCCCCAGACGCGCGGGAGCGGGTGCATATGGCCCTGCGCATCCGCCACGTCACGGGCGTGCAGCGTAAAGGGTTCGATCTTACCGAACGCGGGCGGTTCCTATCCGCCCTAGCGCTGACCTATACTCCCAGCGGGCCGCTGGTACTGCTGTGCGCCGGGCAGCCGGAAGCGGCAATCCGCTTTACCGTTTCCAGCCTTGATATTCTGGCCGAAGATTTTGGCGACCCCTGGCCCTGCGCCTCGGTGCCGACCCATGCCGATAGCGGCAAAGGAGCCGTTTGATGGATAGCCGCCCCCTCGTGCTCGCGCTGCCGAAAGGCCGCATTCTCGACGAGGTTATGCCGCTCCTCGCCCGCATCGGGATCGAGCCGGAGCCGGAATTTTCGCGCGATTCGTCCCGCAAGCTGCGCTTCGAGACCAATATTCCGGGGCTTCAGATTATCCGCGTGCGCAGCTTCGATGTTGCCACCTTTGTTGCCTTTGGCGCGGCGGAACTGGGGGTTGCGGGGTCGGATGTGCTGATGGAGTTTAACTACTCCGAGCTTTATTCGCCGCTCGACCTTGGGATTGGCCGGTGCCATATCTCGGTCGCCGAACCCGCCGCCCTAGTGGAGGCCGACGAGCCGCAGCAGTGGAGCCACGTGCGGGTTGCGACAAAATATCCCGAAATCACCAAGGCTTATTTCGCCAAGCGCGGCGTGCAGGCCGAATGCGTGAAGCTGAACGGGGCTTTAGAACTTGCGCCGACGCTGGGGCTGTGCGAGCGGATTGTCGACCTCGTTTCCACGGGGGCTACCCTGCGCGCCAATGGGCTTGTGGAAGTGGCGCGGATTGCGGATGTTTCTTCTCGGTTGATCGTTAACCGTACGGCGCTGAAGACCCGGTCGGACGAGTTAACCGCCTGGATTGATCGTTTTGCGGAGGTAACCCGTGCCCGTGCGGCTTGACGCCCGTAGCCCAGATTTCGAGATGAAGTTTGCCGCGCTGCTGAACGATAAGCGCGAAACCTCGGACGATGTCTCGAAAGCGGTCGCGGCGATCCTTGCGGACGTGCAGGCGCGCGGCGATGCGGCGGTGGTTGACTATACCAACCGCTTCGACCGGGTAACGGCACCAAGCCTTGCCGCGCTGAAGGTCACGGAAGCCGATATTAACGCCGCAGAAGCGGCCTGCGCGCCGGACCTGCTGGCCGCGCTGGATGTTGCGGCCCAGCGCATTGCCGATTTTCACGCCCGGCAAGCGCCCAGCGATATCGCCTATACCGATGCCGCCGGGGTCGATCTCGGTCTGCGCTGGCGCCCGGTCGAGGCAGCGGGGCTATATGTGCCGGGCGGGCTGGCGTCCTATCCGTCGTCCGTGCTGATGAATGCCCTGCCCGCCAAAGTGGCGGGGGTGGCGCGCATCGTTATGGTGGTGCCCGCGCCCGATGGGGTGCTGAACCCCTCGGTTCTGGCGGCGGCCAAGCGCGCGGGCGTGACGGAAATCTATAAGATCGGCGGGGCGCAGGCGGTGGCGGCGCTGGCTTATGGCACCGAGACGATTGCGCCGGTCGATAAAATCGTCGGCCCCGGCAATGCCTATGTGGCGGCGGCGAAGCGCGCCGTTTTCGGCCAAGTCGGTATCGATAGTATC
>CAZNVY010000002.1:0-3433 GCA_964576605.1 uncultured Elstera sp.
CGGCCCGACCGGGCAGGCGCGGAAGGACCCCTGCCGCCGCGCCCCACGGGTGATCGAAGGGGCGCAGGAAGCCGCCGAGGCTGCCGCCCCCGCCGCCCCCTACCAGCCCTGAGGCTTCCCATGACCGCCGTCGCCCCCCTGCAAACGCACACTTTGGCCACGGCCCGGCGGCTTGTGGTGAAAATCGGCTCGGCCCTCTTGGTTGATGGTGAGACGGGTGCGCTGCGGCGTGCGTGGCTAAATGCCTTGGCCGATGATGTGGCGGCGCTGCGGGCGCAGGGAATGCAGGTAATGATCGTCACCTCCGGCGCGGTTGCCCTCGGGCGCGGCTCGCTCGGCCTGCTGGGGAAGGCGTTGCTGCTCGAAGAAAAGCAAGCGGCGGCGGCGACCGGGCAAATTCGCCTCGCTCACGCCTATCAGGAGGCACTGGCCCGTCACGGGTTGACGGCCTCGCAAGTGTTGCTGACCCTCGAAGATACCGAAGAGCGCCGCCGTCATCTGAATGGCCGCGCTACGCTGAACGCGCTGCTCGCCCTGGGTGCGGTGCCGATTATCAACGAGAACGACACGATCACCACGGCGGAAATTCGCTTCGGCGATAACGACCGCTTGGCGGCGCGCGTGGCGCAGATGGCCAGTGCCGACACGCTTGTGCTGCTGTCGGATATCGACGGCCTTTATACCGCCGACCCGCGCGTGACCCCCGACGCACAGCATTTGCCGGAAGTGCGTACTCTGACGCCGGAAATTCTGGGGATGGCGGGGGAAGCGCTGCCCGGTTTTTCCTCCGGTGGGATGGTGACGAAGCTGCAAGCCGCGCGCGTCGCCCTGTCGGCGGGGGCGCGGATGGCGATTGCCTTGGGCAAGCCCCTGAACCCGCTGACCGCCCTTCTGAATGGTGCGCGGTGCACCTGGTTCCTACCGCAAGCCGAACCGCTAACCGCGCGTAAGCGCTGGATCGCCGCCTCGGTCAAACCCGCCGGAACCCTGACCGTCGATGCCGGGGCGGCCGACGCCCTGCGCGCCGGAAAAAGCCTGCTCCCCGCCGGGGTGCGGCAGATCGCGGGCAGCTTCGAGCGCGGGGATCTCGTGGTGGTGCAAGGCCCGACGGGGCAGGTTCTGGCGCGGGGGCTGATTGCCTACGACAGCGCCGATGCTGCCCGCATCGCTGGGCGCCGCAGCTCCGAAATCGAAACCTTGCTGGGGTATCGCGGGCGTGACGAGATGATCCACCGCGACGATCTCGTGATGGAGCGGGCGGGCGAGGAGTAGTCAGGGGCGCTGCCCCCGACGCCCCCGCTCAAGGGACGTGTCCCTTGAGAATCCCATTTTCTGACAAAGAAAACGGGAGGGGAATAAGAAGAATTCCCGTCCTCAAGTAGGCCGAAGGCCGGTAGGACGAATAAGAAAAGCGTCCTCAAGTAGGCCGACGGCCGGTAGGACGCACACAGAAACGGATTGCCAAGGGGTAAACCCCTTGGCTGGGTTGTTAGGGCAAAGCCCTAACCTCGCAGGAAGAAGAGGAAACGCGGCATCATGGACCAGCCCGATCTCGCAACCCAGATGGCGGAGCTTGGCGCGCGGGCGACAGCGGCGGCGGCGGTTTTGGCGCAGACCAGCGGCGCGCAGCGGGCGGCAGCCGTGACGGCGATGGCCGCAGCGCTGCGGGCAGCAGCTCCGGCGATCTTGGCGGCAAACGAGGCGGATATGGCGCGGGCGGCTGATCTATCGTCGGCCCTGCGCGACCGGTTGAAACTGACGCCGGAGCGGCTGGAAGGCGTGGCCAAAGGCCTTGATGAGATTGCGGCGCTGCCCGATCCGCTGGGGACGGTCCTGGAGGAATGGCAGCAGCCCAACGGTTTGCAGTTCCAGAAAGTGCGCGTGCCGCTGGGGGTGATCGGCATCATCTACGAATCGCGCCCGAATGTGACGGCGGATGCCGGGGCGCTGTGCGTGAAGTCCGGCAATGCCGTCATCCTGCGCGGCGGGTCCGATAGTTTTGCCTCCTCGGGCGCAATCCTGACGGCGCTGCGGACCGGGTTGAAGCAAGCCGGGCTGCCGGAAGATGCGGTGCAGGCCGTGCCGACGCCGGACCGGGCGGCGGTCGGCGTGCTGTTGACGATGACCGAAACGCTGGATGTCGTCATCCCGCGCGGCGGCAAGTCGCTGATCGCGCGGGTGGCGGCGGAATCGCGCGTGCCGGTGCTGAAGCATCTCGACGGCAACTGCCATACCTATATCCATGCCGCCGCTGACCTTGAGAAGGCGCGCAAGCTGGTGCTCAACGCCAAGCTGCGCCGCACGGGCGTCTGCGGCGCAACGGAAAGCCTGCTGTTCGATGCCGAAACCGTGCCGGGTCTCGCGGTGCCGGTTCTGAAAGACCTGCTGGATGCCGGCTGTGAAGTGCGCGGCGATGCTGCCCTTCAAGCATTAGACACGCGCATTCTTCCGGCGACGGAGGACGATTGGGGTACGGAGTATCTGGAAGCCATCGTCTCTGCGAAGGTGGTTCACGGGGTTGGCGAGGCGGTGGCGCATATCAACCGCTACGGCTCCCACCATACCGAAGCCATCGTTACGGAAGATGTGGCGGCGGCGGCAGTTTTCCTGAACGGCATCGACAGCGCCATCGTGCTGCATAACGCCTCGACTCAGTTTGCCGATGGTGGCGAGTTCGGCTTTGGGGCGGAGATTGGTATCTCCACCGGCAAGCTGCACGTGCGTGGCCCTGTGGGGGCGCAGCATCTGACCTCGATCAAGTATCTCGTGCGCGGCAATGGCACGGTTCGCGCCGGGTAAGGCGGCGCTGCGTCCGCTCGGGCGGTTTCGGGGGCGGCGCGGGCAGACGGTCGGTCTGCTCGGCGGCTCCTTCAATCCTGCCCATGCCGGGCATCGGCATATTGCTGAGGAAGCGCTGCGCCGCTTGGGGGTTGATTGGGTTTGGTGGCTGGTATCACCGCAAAACCCGTTGAAGTCCATGGCCGAAATGGCTCCTTTGTCCCAACGCCTGGCCTCGGCGGCGGCCATGGCCCGCCACCCGCGCATGGTGGCGACGGCGGTTGAGAGTGATCTCGGCACGCGCTATAGCGCCGAAACCTTGCGGCGGTTGACCGTACTTTTCCCCCAAACCCGCTTCGTTTGGCTGATGGGGGCTGATAATCTGGCGCAGATTTCCCGCTGGCGGGCGTGGGAGACCCTGTATGTCCGCGCGGCTGTTGCGGTTTTCGCCCGTGCGCCCTATTCTGGGGCGGCCCTGATGGGACGGGCCGCGCAGAGGTTCCGCGCCGCGCGCCTTCCCGATACCGCCAGCCGAACCCTGGCGCGGCATCGGCGTCCTGCCTGGGTGTTCCTGCGGACCCGGCTTCACCCGGCCTCGGCCACCGCGATTCGCGCGGCGGCCCGGTCGGCTATATCTATTGAACGCGACAACGCC
>CAZNVY010000002.1:3450-15679 GCA_964576605.1 uncultured Elstera sp.
GGAGGATTCTCCCATTACCGCCCCGACGACTCCGACCTCGGACACCGCCCCGACCACCAGCACGCCGCTGGTCGAACAGCTTGTCGAGGTGGCGAAAACCTCGCTGGACGATGGCAAGGCGGAAGGCATTGTCGTAATTCCGCTGATCGGCAAAACCAGTATCGCTGATTATATGATTATCGCGTCTGGGCGCTCTAGCCGCCAGGTGGCGGCGCTCACGCAGAATTTGGCAGAAAAGCTGAAGGAAGCTGGGGCGAAGGGCCTCACCATCGAAGGGCTGCCGCGCGCCGATTGGGTGCTGGTCGATGCGAAAGACATCATCATCCACCTGTTCCGCCCGGAAGTGCGCAGCTTCTATAATCTTGAAAAAATGTGGGGCGTTGAGCTGCCGCCGGAACTGCTGGTCAGCGGCTATACGGTCGATAGCGATAGTCTGACCGACGCGGAAGCCGAGGAAGATTGGGACGAAGAGGCGGGCGAAACCCGCCACTTCTAACCCGATGCGCGTTCACCTGCTGGCGGTGGGCCGCTGCAAGGATGCGGCGATCAAATCTTTGGTCGCCGACTATGGCAACCGCCTGCGCCCGGTGCTCTCGGTCATCGAGGTAGAAGAAAAGCGGGCGTTGCCGCCTGCTGACCTGAAAGCCCGCGAAGGCCAGCTTCTGCTTGCGGCACTGCCGCAGGGGGCAACCCTGGTGGCGCTCGACGAAAGAGGCAAGAGCCTCACCAGCCAGGCGTTTGCCGAGCAAGTTGGGCGTTGGCGCGATACCGGCACCGCCGACCTTGCTTTTGCCATCGGTGGGGCGGATGGGCACGACCCGGCGCTGCTGGCGCGGGCCGACTTCAAACTCAGCCTCAGCGCGCTCACCTGGCCGCATATGTTGGTGCGGGTGCTGCTGGCCGAACAAATTTACCGGGCGCATTCGATCCTGGCCGGGCATCCCTATCACCGGGACTAATCAGCGGCCCTGCTGCCAGATGAAATAACGTCCCTCGGCAATACCATCGGGGAGCGGCACTGACCGCCAGGAGGGAACCGTGAGGCGCTGATCGGCAACGATATAGCCCCCCTCCGCCAGCAACGGCGGCAGCGCTTGCTCCAGAAACCTAAGAATCGGGGCGGTGGTTTCGGGAATCCCCGTGCCAAGGTCGCTGTGCACCAACCGTGCCCCAGCCCCTAGTCGGGGTCGGATTACGGGCAGCGTCTCGGTGATTTCGCCGAGGATCATGAAGCCTTCGGGGGGTGCGCTCTTGGGATTGGCTTTCATCGCTCGGTCGAAAACGAAGATCGGTGCCTGCGGAAACAGGCTGCGCAGATGATCGTAGGTGCGGCCATTGCCAAGGCCGAGTTCCAGTACCGGATCGGTCAGTGTGGCCCCACCCAGCCAATCGGCTACCTGATTAAGGCAGTCGCGCTGGGCGGTCATACGGTTGATGAAACTATCAAGACGGGACATGCCCCCTTGTGGCAAGGGGCGGCGGGGGCGTCAAGCAGGGCTTCCCGCGCTGGGCGAATTTCGCCTATGCTCGCCGCCCTAACGACGGATGAGAGCGATCAGCATGAGCGATGCGCAGCGGTGGGATCAGGAATATCAGGACGGTCGGTGGGATTTTTTGCATAAGCTGCGGGAAGCCCCGCGCTATGGGGCCATCGCCGCCTATTTGATGCAGGCAAAGCGCCCCTATCGGCTGCTGGATGTTGGCTGCGGCGATGGGGTGCTGATGCAGTATCTGCACCCGGCGTGGCTGTCGGGCTATGTTGGCGTCGATCTGGCGCAAACGGCCTTGGATCGGTTCCAAGGTCTGCCGGCGGGCGGCGTTACCCGCTGTGCCGATCTGGCGACCTATCAGCCAGAGGGGCAGTTCGATGCCATCCTGTTCAACGAAGTCCTATTCTTTACCGCGGATCCAGCCGCGGAACTGGGGCGCTACCGCAAGGCGCTCACCCCCGGCGGGGTGATGATCGTCTCGCTCTATGTCAAGGACAGCGGCGGGGCGAAGGCGACTCTGGATGCGGTGCATTCTGCTTTGACCGGGCCAGATTGGACGCTGCTAGACCATTGCCGCCTAACAACCCTGGGCAAGGGCACCCGCTGGCAACTGTATTTGGCACGGTAGCGGGTTAATCACTCTCCAAATACAGGATCGGTCGGCTGGATGTTTCGCTCGCGTCCAGCAGCCAGCCGATCACCTGATCCTCTGGCCGGTCTTCCGCCAAGCGGCGCAACGCATCCCGTGCGTCCGGTTGGCCGGCCATCAGGTCGGCATAGGCGGCACGATAGGCATTGATCCACGGATCGGCCCCCGCGCCAATCGGTAGAATCTCCCAAAGGTCCACCGGCTCGCTCCGCCCGCGCAGGGCCACCCGGCCCACCGGGCGGCAATCGGGATCGCGGGTAAGGTCGATGATCGGATTGCCGGCCAAAACCAGCGTGCCAAAGGCTTTATTGGCGGTTTCGATGCGCGCAGCGGTATTCACCGCATCGCCCGCCGCGCCGTATTTCAACCGGTCAGCGGCCCCAAAGTTACCGACGGTGACCATGCCGGAGTTAAGACCGATGCGGGTATAGCCGAAGGGCAGACCCTTGGCCTGCACCGCTTCGGCAAACGCCCGCGTCGCTTGGTCGATCCGGCGGGCCGCACGTAGGGCGGTGGCGGCATGGTTTGGCATCGGTTGCGGTGCGCCGAATAGGCCGAAAACCGCATCGCCGATGAAATCAACGACAATGCCGCCTTCTTCCGCAATGATTTCGCAGACGATGCCGAGGTATTTGTTCAGCAGCGGCACCACTTTTTCTGGCGGCCAGCTTTCCGACAGGGTGGTGAAGCCGGAAATATCGGTGAAGATCACGCTGACCTCGCGCCGGACCCCATCGAGACTGAGGCGGCTGGGGTCGTGCAGCAGGTCGGCCGCCACATGGGCGGGCACGAAGCGTCCGAATAGATCGCGGATTTTCTGCCGCTCGCGCAGCCCGTCGATCATGCGGTTGAAGGCGCGCGCCCCTTCATCGAACTCCCGCACCGGGCTGCGGCGCATGGGCGGGGCGGCGTCGAAATCGCCGGCCTCCACCGCTTCGCTGGCGCGGGCGAAATCCTGGATCGGGCGGCGGATTAACCGGGCCAGCGCCAGCGACAGGCCGATGGCCCCCAACAGCACGAAAACCCCGGTCCGGATCACCATTTCAAGCCCGCCGAAAGCTTCTTCGACCACATCGTCCTTAACGTAGAAGCCTAAAATCCAGGGCTTATCGCCATAGCGGCGGATTTCCCGATAAAGGAAAATATAGTCCTGATCGCCAACCTCCAGCGTCAGCATGGTTGCTTCTTGGTCGAACTGGCGCAGGAGAACGGGAAACCGGCCCTTCGGCATTTCCCCATTGCCCCAGATCGCTGCCAATACCGGATCATTCACCTCCTCCAGCCGGGGGAGGGGGCGGGTGTCGGAGCCAGTCATCGTCATCGAGGCGAGGGAAGGATGCGCCAGAACCCAGTCGTGATCGTAGAGAATGACGGCCGTTTCCCCTAGGGCGGAAGTCTGGGCCAAGCCGCGCGATACTTCGCCGGTGCCGACCGCCGCTTCCAGTACGCCCATGAACTGGTCGTTTTCGTTGAACAGCGGCACGCGCAAGGTAACGACGGTCTGCTGCAAAACCGTGCTCCAGACCGGCGGCAACCATTCCGGCGCGCGGGCTTTGGCCAAGGCTTGCAAATGACGCCGGATCCCATCGCCCCCCGGCAGGACGATACGCTGCAACTCGCGCTCGCCGCGGGTCGCGCGATAGGCAACCCCGCTGGCGGTAACAAAGCCAACGCCCACCATTTGCGGCGTGGCCGATAGGCTGCCGACCAAAAGGCCGTTGATTTGATCGCGCTCGCGCAGGTCAACCCGCCCCTCGGCCACCGCCTCGGTCATCAGCGCCAGTTGCCGCCGAACCGGATCGAGAATCCCATCGACGGAGCGAACCACCTGCGCCAGCGCCTGTCCGCCGCGTTCGGCCAGTAGTTGCAGCGTAATGCGCTGGGTTTCTTGAATCCCGACGTAAAAGACAGTGCCGACGGCGACCGTGGTCAGGCCGGTAAAGCCGATGGCCAGCAGCCAGGCAATTGGCAGCCGGCCGTTCAGGCGGCGGCCAATCCAGGGGCGCAGCCGTCTAAGAATAGGGATCGGCAGCATCGCGCAACCCGTCGCCAAGGAAATTAAAGGCTAGAACGACGAGCACAACCGGCACCACCGGGAAGAGTAGCCAGGGATAGAGGACCACGGCATTAATATTCTGCGCCTCCGCCAAAAGCACGCCCCAAGAGGTGATGGGGGCGCGCAGACCAAGCCCTAGGAAACTGAGCGCGGTTTCGCCCAAGATCATGCCGGGGATCGACAAGGTTGCCGATGCGATGATGTGACTCAAGAAATTGGGCAAAAGATGGCGGCGAATCACCCGCGCGGGGCTAGCCCCCATTAATTCTGCGGCCGTGCAAAAATCTTCCTCCCGCAGGGCCAGCAGTTTGGACCGCACGGCCCGCGCCAACCCCGTCCAATCCAGCAGACCCAGGATGATGGTAATGCCGAAATAAATCAGCACCGGACTCCAATCAACCGGTAAGGCGGCCGACAGCGTCATCCAGAGCGGCAGTTCCGGGAAGCTGCGCAGCATTTCGATCAGCCGCTGGATGATGGAATCGATCCGTCCGCCGTAATATCCGGCAATGCCGCCCAGCAGCAGCCCTAAAAACAGGCTGATCGCAATCCCGATCAAACCGACCGTCAGCGAAATGCGTGCCCCATACAAAATACGGGAGAGAATATCGCGCCCCAGCCGGTCGGTCCCCAGTAGGAATAAGGTTCCCCCCTCCGCCGGGCAAACTAAATGGACCGACCCTTCAATCATTCCCCAGAAGCGATAGCGGTCGCCCCGGCAAAAAAACCGCAGCTTATCGATCCGCGTCGGATTGGGGGTATAGACGCGGGTCAGGGTTTCCATATCCAGCCGATAGTCCAGCCCATAGGTGAAGGGGCCAACGAACCGGCCCTCATGGAACAGATGGATTGCTTGCGGCGGCGCAAGAATATGGTCGATATGGCGGGAATTCAGCCCATAGGGGGCCAGAAGCTCGGTTACCAAGGTGGTGGCATAGGCGATCAGCAGAAAGATCAAGCTGATAACCGCCAGCTTATGACGGCGAAAGCGCCAGACCATCAGCTGCAGCGGCTTGGCTTGGTATATTTTCGCCTGGGCTGGGGTGATCGCATCGACGGCATAGGGGTCGAACGGATCGGGGTTGACGTAATGGGTCATCATGCGCCTCCCGGCCCGCCGAGGCGGATGCGCGGATCAAGGGCGGCCAGGGCGATATCGGAAATCAACACCCCAACAACGGTTAGCAGGGCCAGGAAAAACAAAAAACTGCCGGCCAGATACATATCTTGGCTTTGCAGGGCTGAGAGCAGCATCGGCCCAGTGGTGGGCAAGGACATCACTACCGAAACAATGGTCGCGCCCGATACCATCTGCGGCAGCAGATTGCCAATATCGGCAATGAAGGGGTTAAGCGCCATGCGTAAGGGATACTTCAGCAGCGCCCGCTGCGGCGGCAGCCCCTTGGCGCGGGCGGTCGTCACATAGGGTTTATGGAGTTCATCCAGAAGATTGGCGCGCAGCCGTCGGATCATCCCCGCCGTTCCGGCAAGGCCGATCACCAGGGTTGGGACGATCAGATGCTGCAGGACCGAAGTGATTTTCGCCCCCGACCAGGGTTGGCCCAGATATTCCGGATCCATCAACCCGCCGATGGAAATGCCGAACCAGCGGTTGCTGAGATAGAGCAGCACCAGCGCCAGCAGAAAATTTGGCGTGGCGATGCCGAGGAAACCAATCACGGTCAGCACATGATCGCCAACGCTATAGCGGCGCACGGCGGAATAGACCCCGATGGGAAAGGCGACAATCCAGGTGAATAGGATGGTGCTAACCGACAGAAGGATCGATAGCAGCAGCCGGTCACCGATTACCTCGCGCACCGGCAGTTGATATTCAAAAGACCAACCGAAATCGCCGTGCAGCAGCCCCCATAGCCAGACCAAATATTGTTCCCACAAGGGCTTATCCAGCCCGTATTGATCGCGCAGAAACTGAATTTTCGCCGGATCCACCGCTTCGCCCTGGCTTTGTAGCTCGGCAATATAGGTGGTTAGATAGTCGCCCGGTGGCAATTGAATCAGAATGAACGTGATAAGGCTGATGGCCAGTAACGTCGGGATCATTACCAACAGGCGGCGCACAATATAGATCAGCATTCAGGCCTCGTTTCCGCCGTCATTTCTGTGCTGTGGCGACCCAAAGCCGGTCGGGGCGGTATAGCCCCAGGTGCCCGCCCGGTTCCCAATTATACATGCCCTCTGCCGGTAGATTGCGCAGCCCCCGGCGAACATAGACCGGCTGCGGCACATCGGCGATCAGGCCGATGACGAACTGCTGGTCGGCGTGCAGGTCAAGAATCGCGTGCCACGCGGCCTTCCGCTCCGCCAGGGTGGTGCTGCGCCGCCAGGTATCATAGAGGCGCATTAGGTCTTGCGCTGCGGGCAGATCGATTGCTTGACCAGCTTTGCCCGCAGATTCGTAATAATTCCCCCATTGCGGCCAGGATCCGTGGATCTGCTGCGTCGGTGCCCATTCGGCGGGGGAATGATCGCTATGGGCCAAGCCATTTTCGGCCCCGCCGCCGATGCTTATCAGCGTATCGCCCGCGAAGAGGCGGTTGCGGAACACATCGGCCTGAAAATTCTTGGTCAGGGTTTTAATACCCAGTTCGGCCCAGGCATCGCGGACCAATTGCATCACATCGGCCTGATCGGCGCTCTCTCCGCCCGACTCGACGACCAGGGTCATCGGGCGGCCATCGGGCAGCAGCCGTTGCCCCCCCGGACCAGCGCGCGGTAAGCCGATTGCGTCCAGCAGCCGGTTTGCGGCGTCGGGATCGAACTGCGCCCAAGCGTGGCGGGTAGTTTCGCGATACAAGGGGCTGGCCGCCTGCACGCTATTATTGCCCTCGCGCGCCAGCCCGAAATAGACAACTTGATTGATTTCGCGCCGGTTAATCCCCAGCGATAGCGCTCGGCGGAAACGCAGATCGCGCAGCAAGCCGCGCCAGACTGGGTCGGCGGCGGTCAGATTGGGATAAAGCGCCAGATGCGCCCCGCGCCCGGTGCGCCAAAGATGCACGGAGGCCCCCTTTTCCTTGGCTGCCCCGCGCAGGAAGCTGTAATCGGCGAACCCCAGGTAGCGGGCCTGTAAATCGGCTTCCCCCGCCCCGACTTTTGCCGGAATAAGCTTGGGTTCCGCGACCTGCATCAGCACCCGGTCGAAATAGGGCAGCTGTTGGCCCTTGGGATCGATCCGGTGATAATAGGGATTGCGCACGAAGGTAAAAAGTTCGGCGGGGGGCTTGGTCTTCAGCACCCAAGGGTCCAGTGTCGGCAGATCGGGATTATCGTTGCGATACTGATTATCCAGCCGATTGTGCAGGGCGGCCCAACTGCGCGCCTTGGCCTTGGCAGCGGCGGCCTTCAGGGCATCGGCATCGGCGTAGCGGATGTGGAATTGCTTTAGATAATGGGCGGGACGGTAGAGATACAGCGGGGCGGCCCCGGCCAGTTCGTGCAAGAACTTCGGGTTCGGGGCCTCCCAGGCATAACGCACGGTCAGCGGATCGGGGAAGCTCACTTGGGGGACTTTTCCCTCAACCAGCAGGGCCGGGGGGCAGCCGGTGGGGGTGAGTTCCTTGTTATTGACGACATCTTCCCAGAAATAGCGAAAATCTTCCGACGTAAACGGTGCGCCGTCCGACCAGCGGTGGCCGGGGCGTAGATGGAAGGTGAAAATCCGATCCTCCAGCACCTCGACGGCCGCCAGCAGATCGGGCTTAAGCTGATAGGTTTCGTCATAGGCCACCAGCCGCGCATTGCCGAAAACCACCATCTGCCGCACATCGCGCGACCCCCCGCAAACCGAGCGCCAATCCCCGCCCGGCTGACCGATTTCAGTTCCGGCAGGAAACTCGGCCAGGCTCGGTACCTGCGGCAGCCGTTGTTCCACGGGCGGTAGCTTACCTGCGGCAACTTCGGCGGCGAAGAACGGCGTTTCCAATGGCTCCAACCCAGCCGCCATCGGAGGCAGGAGAGCCAAGAGCAGCAGCGCTAAAAAGGCGATGGGGCGGGGCATTGCTGGCGTCCCTCCTTAAGCCGCCGCGCGGACCAGATGGCCCGGCGCGATTTCGATCAGATCGGGGCGGCGCGTGCCGTCGATGGTGAAAGGGTCGGGCCAGGCGGTGGGGTTGGAGGCGCGCCCCTCCATCAGTTTGCCGAAATCCAGCGGCCGGGCCAGGTCGGGCACCGGAACCGCCGCTAGCAGCGCTTGGGTATAGGGGTGGCGAGGGTTGGCGAAGAGCTGGTCGCGCCCCGCGAACTCCACAATTCGCCCGGCGCACATCACGGCCACTCGATCGGCCAAATAATCCACGACCGCAAGATTATGGCTGATGAACAGATAAGTTAGCCCCAGTTCGGCCTGTAGGGCTTTTAACAGGTTGAGAATCTGGGCCTGGATCGAGACATCGAGCGCCGAAACTGGCTCGTCGCAAATGATGAAATCCGGGTTCAGCGCCAGGGCGCGGGCGATGCCGATGCGCTGTCGCTGCCCGCCGGAAAAACTATGGGGGTAGCGGTGCCGATGGCTGGGGGTTAGCCCAACCAGGGCCAGCAGTTCGTCGACGCGGGCGCTTTGGTCGGCGGGCGCGCCGATCCCGTGGATTGCCAGCGGCTCGCCAATCAACTCGGCCACGGTCATGCGCGGGTTCAGAGAGCCGAAGGGATCTTGAAAAATGAATTGCGCCTTGCGGCGGAAAATCATCCGATCCGGCCCGGTCAGCGCGTGCACATTCAGGGCGCGCCCTTGATCGTGAAAGCTGATCGTGCCGCTATCCGGGGGAATCGCCCCCAGGATCATGCGCGATAGGGTGGTTTTGCCACAGCCGCTTTCCCCAACCAGTCCCAGGCATTCCCCCCGACGCAAAGTGAAGGAAACCGTATCAACGGCAACATGCGGTGGGGATTTCGTAAAGCCGAACAGGCCGCCCCGCGCGGTGAACCGCTTGCTCACCTGGTCTACTGTCAGCAGCGGGCTACCGGCCTCCGCCGTTACCGGGGCAGGGATCGCTGGGGGGGTGGCGCGGGGGTAATCGCGGATTGGTTTCAGCGGCTGGTTGCGGTCGTGCCCCGGCCGTGGCGTTGCGGCCAGCAGGGCGCACAGATAGGGGTGGCGCGGATCGGCAAACAGTGCGGCGGTCGGCCCGCTTTCCATGATCCGCCCATGGTACATGACGATGGTTTCGCGTGCGGTATTGGCGACCACCCCCAGGTCATGGGTAATCATCAGCACCGCCATGCCCAGTTCCTGCTGAAGGTCGGCGGTTAGTTTTAAGATCTGCGCCTGCAAGGTTACATCGAGCGCCGTCGTCGGCTCGTCGGCGATCAGCAGGGCCGGGCGGCAGATAAGCGCCATGGCAATCATCGCCCGCTGCCGTAAGCCGCCGGAAAGCTCGAACGTATAGGCCCCTAAGGCGGCCCCAGGGTCCTTGAAACCGACGCGGCGCAGCATATCGCGCGCTAAATCGCGTCCGGTTGCGTCATCCACCTGCCGGTGCAGGTGCAGCGCTTCCAGAATCTGATTGCCGATTGTGTGCAGCGGCGATAGGGCGGTCATCGGTTCTTGAAACACGATGGCAATATCCCGGCCCCGGATAGCCCGAAAGGCTGGGCCGTCAGCGTCCAGTGCGGCGAGATTGCGCCGCTCGCCGTTCAGATCGAGCCAAATTTCCCCGCCAGAGATACGGGCGGAGGAGGGAAGAATCCCCAAGATCGCTTGGGCCAGAACCGATTTCCCCGATCCGGACTCCCCGACCAGGGCAACCGTCGCCCCCGCGGCAAGATCAAAGCTAACGCCCTTCACCGCCTCGATCGGCCCGCCCGGTACGGAAAAGCTGACCGATAGGTCGCGAAGGCTCAGAAGCGGCGGGGCGGTAGGGGCGGTCATCTTCGGCGGTCCGGAAACAATGTGGCGGAAGTTTACCCCATGCGCCCGCCGCTGGCGAGCCTGGTGCGATAATCCTACCTTCTGCAAATTAAAGGGCGCTGCCCTGGCGTACCTGCGCTATAGTGCGGCTCGATAGAAGCGCGTGTGGCAGCCTGATGGAAAAAAGTCTTTTCAAATTCATTTATCGCTATAGCCTGCGGCAACAGTTAATTATTGTTGCTTGGACTATTATTTCTTTCCCATTCTTGTATTATTCGCTCGATCTTCCCAAGATGATCGTGAATGAATCGATCCAGGGGAAAGTGTGGCCTGTTACGGTCTTTGGCGTAGAACTGGAGCAGTTGGAGCATCTTATTGTTCTCTCCTCCAGCTACCTAGGGCTTGTGTTGGTGAATGGTGCGTTCAAATATTTTCTGAACGTGTATAAAGGCCGGGTTGGCGAGCGGATGAACCGCCGCCTGCGCTATGCGCTCTATGAACGGATCCTGCGGTTTCCCAACGGGCATTTCCGCAAAACGCCGCCAGGGCAGTTGGTGCCGATGATTACGGCAGAGGTCGAACCACTCGGCGGCTTTATCGGCGATAGTTTTGCGGTTCCGGCCTTTCAGGGCGGCACATTGCTGGTAATTTTAACGTTCATGTGCTTGCAGGACCCGATTTTGGGTCTGGCCGCTGTGGCGCTGTATCCGGTTCAGATTATCGTTATCCCGCGTCTGCAGCGGAAAGTGAATAATCTCTCTAAACAGCGTATCCATCTAGTGCGGGAACTATCGGATGAAATTACCGAAACCGCCCTCTCGCTCCGTGAAATCCAGACCAACGGTACCAATCGATTTCATTTAGCGCTATTTTCTAAAATGATGGATATAAATTATTGGATTAGATTTGATATTTTCAAATGGAAATTCTTTATCAAGTTTTTGAATAATTTTATCGCGCAACTAACGCCTTTTTTCTTTTATTCGATCGGTGGGTATTTGGTTATAACCGGCAGCTTGTCGTTGGGGGCATTGCTGGCGGTAGTGGCCGCTTATAAGGACCTAAACGCCCCCTGGCGCGAGCTGCTGGACTATTATCAATCGCTGGAAGACGCGCGGATCAAATACCAGCAGGTGGTGGATCAATTCGACCCGATGGGGATGATCCCGCCAGAGCGCGCCCCGCTGGAAACGCCGCCCCAGCCAGCATCGGTGCCCGCGGCGGTGGCGGCGGTGAATATTTCCTTGACCGACGACGCCGGCGGCAAACGGCTAGAGGCCGTTTCCTTCACGGTCGCGCCGGGCGAACGGCTAGCGCTATTGGGGCCGGACGGCAGCGGCAAGCACGAGCTTATCCAAATGTTTGCCGGGTTGCAGGCACCAGAGACCGGGCGGGTCACGCTGGATGACGCGCTGCCGACTGCCCTGGCGATGCCCGATTTGGGGCGGCGGATTGGCTATGCAGGGGGCGAGACGGTGATGCGCTCCGGCAGCCTGTATCAGAATCTGGTTTACGGGCTGCACCATGCCCCCGCTGCCCTGCCAGATGACCCGGCTTGGGCGGGCAAACGGAAGGAAGCACTGCGCACGGGCAATTCCCCCGATCCTGCCGATGCCGATTGGTTGGATGTCAGCCGCTTTGGGGCGGATGGGGCGGCGGGGTTCCGGGCCTGGCTGCGCCAAGTGCTGGATATGACCGGAATGCTGTCCGACGTGCGCGAATTGGGGTTGCAAGGGCGGGTCGATCCCCTGGCCCAGCCCGATATTGCGGCCCTGGTCCTGCGGGCACGGCAGGCGCTGCGCCCGTTCCTTTCCGCTCCGGCGTTGGCGGCCTATGTCGAACCTTTTGCTGCGGATCGGTTCAATAGCCAATCGACCTTGGCAGAAAATCTTCTGTTTGGCACCCCGGTCGGCCCGACGTTCCAGGGCGATGCCTTGGCCCGCCATCCGGTTATTCGCGCGGTGTTGCGGGCAGAAGGGATCGAGGATGCCCTGGTAGTCGCGGGACGGGCAACGGCAGAAACCTTGGCGGAAATCTTCCGCGATCTGCCACCCTCGCACGAATTCTATGCCCGGTTCAGTTTCGTTGATGCCGCCGAACTGGCCGATTTGGAGCAGGTGGAAGCGCGGGTACGGCGCGACGGGGTAATGACCCCTGCCGACCGC
>CAZNVY010000002.1:15694-48102 GCA_964576605.1 uncultured Elstera sp.
TTCTTAACCCTGATCTTGCGCTTGATCCCTGCCCGGCATCGTCTCGATACCGTGGATGCCGATCTGATGGGCGGGATCGTGAAGGCGCGGGGGCGCTTGATGCGTGACCTGCCCGGCGAGTTGCGCGGCGCGGTGGAGTTTTTTGATGAACGGCGCTACAGCCCCGCCAATTCGCTGATCGACAATGTGCTCTTCGGTCGTCTGGCCCCCGGTCAGAATGCGGTCAATAGCCGGATGCGACAGTTGGTACGGACCGAGTTGGAGCAGCTCGACCTGCTGAATCCGCTGGGCGAGGCGGCCTTGATCGTCGGGTTGGAAACCCCGGTTGGCGTCGGTGGGGCGCGCTTATCCGCCGCCATGCGGCAACGGGTCGCGATTGCCCGTGCTTTGCTGAAGCGGCCCCAGGTACTGCTGTTCGATGACCCGGCGGCCCTGCTGGATCAAGCGGCGCAGCAGACGCTGATCGAAGCGATCCTGTCCGAACGGCACTGGACTGTCTTGTGGAGCCTGCAACGCCCGGCCCTGGCCCGGCTTTTCGACCGGGCGCTGATCTTGGACGATGGGCAGATCGCGGCCGACGGCCCGCCTGCCGAGGTGCTTACGACCGCCGAGGCCGCCCCCCGTCGTGCGGGTGCCGAATAGCTCGGTGGGGCACGCAAGGATGTGGCGTTAAACTTATAGTTCTTGTCCGCACCGCGCGCCCAAGGTTAGCTTACCGATATGGATTGGCCTTCGGGAGACGGGTTGGATGGGCTTGCAGCAGGAAGTACAGACCTTGCGCAGGGTCCCCATGTTCTCGCAGCTTGATCCGGCGCGCTTGAAGCTGATTAGCTTTGCCTCCGAACGGGTGCAGATCATGCCGGGGGAAGAGTTTATCCGCGAAGGCGAGGAGGGGGAGGATGCGTTCGTCCTGCTCTCTGGCCGGGCCGAAGTGACCTTAGAGGGCGGCGAACATCACGTAAAACTGGGCGAAGTTGCAGAAAATCAGATCGTTGGCATGATCGCCTTGCTCTCGCACGGGCGCCGAACCGCGACCGTGCGGGCGCTGGAGCCGATGGAATGCCTGCGCCTGCCAAAAGATGTTTTTCATCAGATGGTACGCGACTTACCTGATTTTGCCCTTGCAGTGATGCGCGATTTATCCGATGCCCTGGAGCGGCAGACAGCGCATTTTCGCGAAGTCCTGGACGATCAGGCCGCCGAACGTGACGCCAAGCATTAAAAAACGAGCGGATGTCGCACGTCGGCAGCCGACGAAAGGGATCGAGGTGCCAGGAGCCATCATGACCAAGGGTCGCCGGAATATCGGGCGGATCGACGCCCCCCGTCTTCGGCGGTCCGTCCCGGCTTGGGTGACGGAGTAACGCATGGCCCCTGATACACGCGCGTTAGATGCGGGCGTCCCGACGAGTGGACGGTGGGCGCGCCCGCCACTGGGGGCTTTGCGCCCGCGCGGCACCACCCGGCTACTGATTTACAGTCACGATTCCTTCGGCCTCGGCCATTTGCGCCGCTGTCGTTCGATTGCGCAGAATTTGGTGCAGACCTATCCCGATCTCGATGTTTTGATCCTGTCTGGTTTACCGATCATCGCCTCCTATGCCTTCGACGAACGGGTACGGTATCGGCTGGTTCCGGGGATCATCAAACTATCGAACGGCGATTATAAGGCGCTGGAAGCGGCGGATATCCGCGAGGCGATCGACGCGCGCGCCCGCTTGATCCTAGAGACGGCGCAGGAATTTCAGCCCGATCTATTCTTGATCGATAAGGAACCCCTCGGCATCCGAGGCGAAGTGACGGAAACCCTGCTTTATCTTAAGGAGCGGGGGGTACCCGTCGTGCTGGGGGTGCGCGATGTGATGGATGATCCGGCGGCTTTTGCCGTGGAATGGGAACGTAAGCAGGCGGTTCCGGCCCTTGAGGATTATTTCACCGAAATCTGGGTCTATGGGCTAGAGCGCCTGTATCGGCCCCTGGCGGGCCTGCCGCTGCCGGCTTCGGTCGAACAAAAAATCGTCTATACCAGCTATCTCTGGCGCGAGGAGGGGCGGGCCGCCGCCGCGGGGCCGCTACCGGTCGAACCGCCCTTCCTGCTGGTCACCCCCGGTGGCGGCGGCGATGGCGAAGGGTTGGTCGATTGGGTGCTCTCGGCCTACGAGCGCGCGCCCGACCTGCTGCGGGCGTTGATCGTCTGTGGCCCTTTCATGCACGCCGAATCCCGCCAACAGATCGAAGCGCGGGCCGCCCGGTTGCCGAATGTCGAGGTTCTAACCTTTGCGGCGGATATGGAGCGGCTGATGACCGCAGCAACCGCCGTGGTTGCCATGGGCGGCTATAACACATTTTGCGAAATTCTATCCTTCGATAAGCCCAGTCTGATCGTGCCGCGCACCCGGCCGCGGCTAGAGCAATTCATTCGCGCCCGCGAAGCCGAACGGCAGGGGCTATTGCGGATGCTGGCCCATGACGAGGATACCCCCGATCCGCAGCAGATGATCGCGGCGCTGAAAGCCCTGCCGGGGCAACCGCGCCCCTCGTCGGTCGTGATTCCGGGGTTGTTGGATGGGCATAGCGCCATTGCCCATCGGTTTGGGGCGTTGACCGGCCTTGCGGTCGAACCCGCGGCCCGCGCCGCCCGCGCCTGAGGGGCTGTGCTGTCCGCTGTGCTGACCGTGGTGCTAAAAGGGTATCCGCGCCTATCGGAAACCTTCATTGCCCAGGAACTATGGGGGCTGGAGCAGCGGGGCTTCCGGCTGCATCTTATTTCCTTGCGGCACCCAACCGATAAGAAACGCCACCCGATCCACGATCAAATTCTGGCCCCGGTTACCTATTTACCGGAATATCTCTACCAAGAACCGGGGCGGGTACTGCGCGGTTGGTGGCGGTCGCGGCGCTTGCCGGGGTATCGCCGGGCCTTCTGGCAATGGTTGAAGGATTGGCAGCGCGATCCAACGCCCAATCGGGGGCGGCGGTGGGGGCAGGCGCTGGTGTTGGCCGCTGAACTACCGCCGGATCGCGGGCTGATCTATTCGCACTTCATGCATACGCCGGGGTCGGTGGCGCGTTATGCGGCCCTGATGCGCGGCATCCCCTTCGCGCTATCGGCGCACGCCAAGGATATTTGGACGATCCCGGTCTGGGAGAAGCGGGAAAAACTGGCTGATGCCGTCTGGACGGTGACCTGCACGGGGGCGAATGCGGCGCATTTGCGGGATTTAGCCCCGGCGGCGGATCGGGTCGATCTGGTCTATCATGGTCTCGACCTAACCCGTTTCCCGCCGCCGCCGCCGCGCGCGGCAGGACCCGATGGGACGGATTCGGCACGGCCCGTCCTCCTGCTGTCGGTCGGGCGGTTGGTGGCGAAAAAAGGCTATGACGATTTGCTGCACGCGCTGGCTGGCGTGCCGGCGGGGATACATTGGCGGTTGATCCACATCGGCGGCGGCGATACGGCCGAGCTGGTCCGCTTGGCGGCAGACCTGGGTCTTGATGGGAAGATCGACTGGCGCGGTGCGCAGGCCCAGGCGGCGGTTCTGGCGGCCTATCGCGCCGCCGACCTCTTTGTTCTGGCGTCGCGGATCGCCAAAGATGGTGACCGGGATGGGCTGCCGAATGTGCTGATGGAAGCGCAAAGTCAGGGCGTGGCCTGTATCGCAACGGCGGTCTCCGCTATTCCAGAGTTGATCCGCGACGGAGAAACCGGCGTGCTAGTGCCGCCGGAAGATCGGGCTGGGCTGAGTGCGGCGCTCGTCCGGCTGATCGCCGATCCGGCCCTGCGCGCCCGCTTAGGGGCGGCGGGACAGGCGCGGGTGCGGGCCGATTTCGGCACGGCCCCCGGTCTCGATCAATTGGTGCGGCGTCTTGCGCCTTACTGTCCGTCGGCGGGGCTGTGAAACCCTGCCGGATCGCCTTTTATGCCCCGATGAAAGCGCCGGACCATCCGGTGCCCTCTGGTGATCGGCGCATCGGGCAATTGTTTTTGGCCGCATTGGCGGCGATTCCGGGGGTGCACATCGACCTGGCCTGCCGGCTGCGCAGCCGCGATCCCCACGGCCTGCGGGCGGATCGCTTCCGCGCCCTCGGCCAGCGGGCGGCGGCGGGGCTGATGCGCCGCTATGCGCGGCAGCCTGATCGGCGGCCCGATCTTTGGTTTACCTATCATCTCTACGATAAGGCCCCCGATTGGATCGGCCCAGCGGTGGCGCGCGCCCTCAGCATTCCTTACGTGGTAGCGGAAGCCTCGCTCTCTCCGCAACGGGCGGCGGGGGCCTTAAGTCAGGGGCACGCCGCTGTTGTGGCGGCCCTGCGCGGCGCGGCGATTAGCCTCAACCTAAACCCGCGCGACGGGGTCGTGCTGGCGCGGGAAATGCCCGGCTTGCGGCAGATAGCCCTGCCTCCCTTTCTCGATCTCGCGGCCTATCGGGCTGCGGCGGCGGCCCGCGCGCGGCATCGCCAGGCCCTGGCCGAGCGGCTTCAGCTCCCCTGCGATGTCCCCTGGCTATTGTCGGTGGCGATGATGCGACCGGGGGATAAAGAAGCCTCTTTCCGCCTGCTCGCGTCGGCCCTGGCCCATGTGCCCGATCAGCCCTGGGTCTTACTGCTGGTGGGCGAGGGCGCGGCCCGCCCGGCGCTAGAGCCACTGTTCGCCCCCTATGGCGACCGGGTGCGCTGGCTGGGCGTCTGGGACGCCGAGGCCCTTCCCCCGCTGTATGCCGCCTGCGATTGGCTGGTCTGGCCCGCGATCCGGGAAGCCATCGGCATGGCGTTGTTAGAGGCGCAAGCCGCCGGTCTTCCCGTTGTCGCTGGCGATGCCGGGGCGATTCCCAGCATCATCGCTGCGGGGGAAACCGGGCTATTGGCCCCCGTGGGCGATCCGGTGGCTTTTGCCGATGCCCTAGCGCGGGCGCTGGCGGGGCCGGCCGATTCGTTTCGGACGGCAGCCTTGGCGCGGACCGAGGCCCAGAACAGCCTCACGGCGGCCACCGACCGTTTGGCGGTGCTGTTGCAGGAGATGCGGGTGGGATGATGCTGGAGGTGGGATGATACCATTGGTTCTCATCCGGCATGGGCCGACCGACTGGACCGCCGCCGGACGCTTGCAAGGCCGCCGCGATCAGCCTCTGTCCCACGAGGGGCGGGAGCGGTTGCGCGCCCTAACCCTACCGGACGAGCTGCGCACCTGGGAGTGGATCGCCTCGCCCCTATCTCGTGCGATTGAAACCGCGCTCATTCTGCGTGGCCTGGTGGATCGGCTGGAGCCGGCGTTGATCGAGCGGGACGCGGGAGCCTTCGAGGGGATGACGCGCGCCGAACTCGATCAGGAAGTTCGGCGATTATCGCTGCGCGATGGGCTGGATTGGTGCCCTCCTGGCGGGGAGAGTCCGCGCGCCGTAATGGGACGCTTGCGGGCCTTTTTACCCACCCTTGTGCGCCCTACGGTCGGCGTGACCCATCGGGGGGTGATGGAAGCGGCGCTGGCCATGGCCAGCGGCTGGGATTATACCGGGCCACCGCCGGTGCGATTAAAACCGGGGACCGCGCTGCGGTTCACCGTCACGGCGGGAAAGCTGGGGTTTGAAGGGCCAGTTGGATGAAGATTCTGTTCCATGTGCAGCATTTTCTGGGGGTTGGCCACCATCGCCGGGCCGAAGCCTTGGCCCGTGCCCTGGTTGCAGCAGGCCATCCGGTGACGGTGGCCAGCGGCGGGCTGCCGGTTCCTGGCGAAGATTGGGGCGGGGCGACGCTGGTGCATCTGCCCCCGGCGCGCGTGGAACAGGCGGATTTCCGCACCCTGCGCCACCCCGATGGCACGCCGGTCGATGACGCCTGGCGCCACGCCCGCTGCGCCCAGCTTTTGGCGCTTTTTCGCGAAACCGCACCGGATATTCTGCTGCTGGAAGGGTTTCCCTTTGCCCGGCGGCAGTTGAAGTTCGAGCTGCTGCCGCTGTTGGATGCCGCGAAAGCCCAGGCGCGCCCGCCGTTGGTCGCCACCTCGCTACGGGACATTATCGTTTTCAACAAGCCGTTGAAGCGGCACGAGGAAGTGCTGGCCCTCGTCGAGCAGTATATCGATCTGGTCTTGATCCACGGCGACCCCGCTCTGGTGCCGCTGGAGCGGAGTTTCGCCACCGCCGACCGGATTCCGGCAACCAAGAAAGCCTATACCGGCTTTGTTGCCCCGCAGCCGCCGGCAGCCCCGGTGCGGCTGGCCTCGGTGGTGGTTTCGGTTGGGGGCGGGGCGGTTGGGGCGGCGTTGCTGGCGATCGCGCTAAAATCCCGTCCGTTTACTCGGTTTGCCGATGCGCCCTGGCTGCTGGTCGGGGGCGCGATGATGCCCGATGCAGTGCTGGACGGGTTGCGCACCGAAGCCCCGGCTGGGGTTCGCATCGAACGGTTTCGCCCGGATTTTCGCGCCATTCTGGCGGGGGCGGACCTATCCATTTCCATGGCGGGCTATAATACTACCCTTGATATTCTGCAAACCGGGGTTCCTGCCGTGCTGATTCCCTATGCCGAGGGGGATGAGACGGAACAGACCCTCCGCGCGACGCTGTTTGCCGAAGCCGGACGGGCGGTGACCGTTGCCGCCGATAGGCTGACGCCGGAAGCGCTGGCTGAGGCGGTAGAGCGGGCCGTCGCCCTGCCGCCCGTCCGGCTGGATCTGGCGCTCGATGGCGCACGGCACACGGCCGCGCTACTCGGTGCGCGCGGGGCGGCGCGATGAGTTCTTGGGCGGCCCTGGCGGCCGAACTCGATCACTGGGGGGAACTTGGCCGCCCGGCAACCCTCTGGTGGCGTGACGATGACGCGGCACAGCCCTGCGCTGCCCTGGAAACGCTGCTGGCTCTCGCGTCGGGGGGGCCGAAACTGGCGTTGGCAGTCATTCCAGCGGCGCTCGATCCCGCCCTTTTGGCTCCGGTGGCCCGCGCCCATTGCAGCGTGGTGCAGCATGGTTTGACCCATCTCAATCATGCCGGGGCGGGGCAGAAGGCCAGTGAGTTTCCCGCCGACCGTCCGCTGACCGACCGATTGTTCGATCTGGGCGACGGTCGGGCGCGGCTATCGGCGGCCTTCGGCACGCAGTTCCTGCCGGTTTTCGTGCCGCCGTGGAACCGGATTGGGGTTGATCTGGTGCCGTTGCTGCCGGGTCAGGGGTATGATGGGTTATCCACCTATAATCCAACGCCGGAAACCCAGCGCCGCCCGTCGGTTCCCGGTCTCCGCTGGGTCAATTGTCACTGCGACCCGATCCATTGGAAACAGGGGCGCGGGTTTCGGGGCGAGGCGTTCGCCCTTTCGGAAATCATTCGCCATTTGGTCGCCCGACGTACCGGCACCGTCACAGAGGAACCGACCGGCCTGCTGACGCATCACCTAGTCCATGATAGCGCGATGACCGCATTCCTGGCACATTTCTTCCGGATAACGCTTGAACATCCGGCCGTTCGGTGGCTGACCCCGGAAGAAAGTTTCGCATGAGCCTTCTTAGTCCGCGCCTGTTTCTGCTTGCTGCTGTGGGGTTAGCGGGATTTATGCTCTATGGCTCGCTCTCCCCCGCTTTGGCCCCGCCGGGCGAATATGGGGCTGATAAGCTGCTGCATACTGCCGCTTATGGCACTCTGGCCGGACTGATGGCTCTTGGTACCCGCAATCGCCAAGGGGCGGTGATCGCCATTCTGCTGGCGATCGCCTTCGGCGGCATGGTGGAGATCGCCCAAGGGTTTATCCCAGAACGAAGCGGTTCTTGGGGGGATTTTGCGGCTAATAGTCTTGGGGCTATTCTGGTGGGGGGGGCTTTTGCCGCGCGGCGGTGGCGGGTAGCCTAAGGGCCGGGGGCGGTCCCACGGCTTATCCCTGTACCGCCCGCTGATTAAGCCAAACGCTGCCGAGGACGATCACCATGCCCGCCACTTGCGGGGGGGTAAGGTGCTGATCGAGAACGCCCCATCCCAAAAGTACCGCCGTGAGCGGGCTTAGAAAACCCAGCGGCGCAACCAAGCTGGGGCGCAGCGTGCCAATTCCCCGAAACCAGAGAATATAGGTCAGCGCTGCCCCAATCAGGCCGAGATAGGCGAAACCCGCCAGATTGGGCAGCGTCGGCATCGGTAAGCTTGGCTCCAGCAGTAGAGCTATTGGCAAGAGCAGCACTCCGCCCGCCGAGAGTTGCCAAGCTGTGAAGGTTAGGGCTGATACCGGCGGTCGCCAGTAGCGGGTGAGCACGGTTCCAGCGGCCATGGAGGCCGCCCCGCCCAGGCCCGCAGCGACGCCGATCAGGTCGAGACCCGCCGCCGGGGTCAGCACTAGCAACGCCACCCCGCTCAGGCCCAGTAAGCCGACGATCACTGCGATCCGCCGCATTGGCACCTGAAAGAATAGTCGCTCTAACCCAACGACAATCAAAGGCTGTACGGCCCCCACCGTCGCCGCGACGCCGCCTGGCAGCCGATAGGCTGCGACGAACAAAAGCGCCCAGAAGATCGAAAAATTCAGCGCCCCCAGCAGAAAGACCCGGCCCCACCAGCCGTGAAGCGGTAGCTGTCGGACCAAAAGCAGCAGCAGTAATCCGGCGGGTAGAGCGCGCAGCAGCGCCACGGTCAGCGGATAGCCGGGCGGTAACAGCTCGGTCGTGACCAAATAGGTGCTGCCCCAAATGGCGGGGGCGAGGGCGGTTAGGGCGAGATCGGTGCGCTGGGTCATGCTGGCCTCTAGATATCTTGAGATCAAGATACAGCATAATATCTTGACGTCAAGATATTATGCTGCTTCCCTCTCTGGCATGGATGCGGTGGATAAAATTTTGGCGCAATGGCAGCGCGAACGGCCCGATCTGGATGTTTCCGCTATGGGGCTGCTGGGGCGTTTAGGGCGCTTGCACGCGCATTTGCGCCGGGACCTCGACCTGAATTTCGCCCGCCATGGGTTGTCGGCGGCGAACTTCGATATTCTGGCCACCCTGCGCCGGGCGGGGGAGCCTTTTGCCCTTTCGCCAGGGGATTTGCTGGCGACGGCGATGATAACCTCTGGGACGATGACCGCGCGCATCGATCAGCTAGAGAAAATGCAGCTGGTTCTGCGGGTCCCCAACCCACAGGATGGACGCGGGGTGATCGTGCAATTAACCCCTGCCGGGCGGGCGCTGGTTGATGCCGCCGTGACCACCCATGTGGCGACGCAGGCGCGCCTGGTCGCGGCCCTTACAGCCGACGAGCGCGCTGCGCTTGATGGGCTGTTGCGGCAGTTTCTGGGGCATTTTGAAGCACCGGCCTGACGCGCATTCGTCGTAAGACCCTGGTAGAATAGCCAGATGTCCGACCTTAATCTCTTGCCTTCCCTGCCCGCGGCACCCCATGGTCTGCCGCCGGAGGCTTGCACGGCGGCGCTGGCAAGCCCCGACGCGGGGTTAAGCCAGGCCGAAGCGGCCCGCCGCCGATCTGATTTCGGCCCAAACCAGCTGCCAGAGCCGCCAGGGAAACCCTTTTGGCGGGTGTTTTTGGCGCAGTTTGCCAGCCCCTTCATCGCCCTTTTGGCGGCGGCGGCGCTGCTATCGGCAATGCTGGGTGATGTTACTGACGCGGGCTTCATCCTGTTGGTGCTGGTGACCAATGCAGGGATCGGCAGCGTGCAGGAATGGCGGGCCGACCGGCAGACCCAGGCCTTGCGGCACATGGTTGGCGGACAGGCGGTGGTACTGCGCGACGGGCACGCGCAACCGATCCCGGTCGCCGATTTGGTGCCAGGCGACCGGGTGCAGCTGGAAACCGGGATGCGGGTTCCGGCCGACCTAAAACTCTTGGCCGCCCAGGATGTGCAGGCCGATGAAAGCCTGCTGACGGGCGAATCGCTGCCGGTGGATAAAGCCGTGGGGGCCGACCCGGTGGAGGCATCGTTGGGGGACCGGGCGAGCCTGCTGCACGCGGGCAGTATTCTGCAAACCGGGCGGGTGCTGGGACTGGTGGTGGCGACGGGCCGCGCGACCGAAATCGGGCGAATTGCCACCTCCCTGCGCAGCGCCCCTGCGCCCGAACCGCCCTTGATGGCCCGGCTGGCCCGTTTTACCCGCGCCTTGGGGCTGGGCATTCTCGGTGTTATTGCCCTGATCGCGCTGACCGAGGCCGCCCGCGGTGTTCCGATGGTCGAGGTGATGGTCATGGCCATTGCCTTAGCGGTTTCCGCCATTCCAGAAGGCTTGCCAGTCGCGATTACCATTGCCTTATCGATCAGTGTGCGGCGCATGGCGGCGCAGAATGTGATCGTGCGGGCGCTTCCGGCGGTCGAAGGGCTTGGTTCGGCCACGCTGATTGCTTCCGACAAAACCGGCACGCTGACGCTGAACGAACTAACCGTCGGGGCCGTCGTGACCCAAGGGATGACCGAGGCAGATTTGGCCGTTCGCGCCCGGCATTGCACCGATGCGGCCCTGGGGCCGGACGCAACCGACCGACGCGCGGGGGCGGTCGGCGATGCGGTCGATATCGCCCTGCTTGCCTGGGCGGAACCCTTGCTGCCCGCGCCCAACGCTGCCCCGCACGGATTCGGCGCGCCCGATGTTCGGGCGGTATTGCCCTATGCGTCGGAACGCAAATATGCCGCCGTGCTGCGGGAAGACGGGGGGCAGGGCCAAATCATCGTCAAGGGGGCGCTGGAAACCCTGCTGGGCTTTTGCCCTGACAGCGATGCGGGCTTCTGGACAGCGGCGGCGGAGCGGCTGGCGGGGGATGGGTTTAAGGTTATCGCGGTCGCCGAAGGATTGTGCCCGCCATCGGCGGGCCTACGACCAGGTGATTTAACCGGCTGCGGCGTGATTGGACTGATCGGTCTGATTGATCCCCCCCGTCCGGATGCGGCGGCGGCAGTGGCGGTGGCACAGGCGGGCGGGATCGATGTTCGGATGATTACCGGCGACCATCCCTTGACCGCCCTCGCGATTGCCCGGCGCTTGGGTCTCGCGGGGCCAGCGGATCGGGCGATAACCGGCCAAGCCCTGGCGGCGCTATCGCCGGAGGCGAGCGCGCAGGCCATTGCCGAGGCTAAGGTTTTTGCTCGGATCGACCCTTTGCAAAAACTGGCGATCGTCGAAGCCTTGCGCGCCCAGGGGCATCAGGTGGCGGTAACGGGCGATGGGGTGAACGATGCCCCGGCCCTAAGGGCTGCCGATATTGGTATAGCGATGGGCAAAGCCGGCACCGATGTTGCCCGCGATGCCGCCGATATTGTGCTGGTTGATGATCGGTTTGCCTCCATTCTCAGCGGGATCGCCGAAGGGCGGATTGCCTATGCCAATGTTCGCAAGATCATTGCCCTGCTGGTCGCTACGGGGGTGGCGGAGGTGCTGTTGTTCGTGCTGTCCACGGCGGCAGGGCTACCGCCGCCGCTCACCGCTGTGCAGCTTCTGTGGCTTAATCTGGTCAGCAATGGCATTCAAGACGTGGCCCTGGCCTTCGAGAAAGGCGCACCTGATGTGTTGAACCGCCGCCCCCGTCCCCCGGATCAGCCCCTGTTCGACCGGCTGATGCTGGGGCAGGTCGGCCTTGCTGGGGTGTGGATGGGGGCGGTTGCCTTCGCGGTGTATCAAGCGCTGCTTACCCTGGGGGCCGAACCCGCGCTGGCCCAGGCCAATCTTTTGTGGCTGATGCTGTGTTTCGAGAATGCCCATTGCCTGAACTGCCGGTCAGAGCGCCGGTCGATCTTCCGCATCCCGCTGCGCAGCAACCCCTTCCTGTTGCTGGGCATCGCGGCAACGCAGCTGCTTCAGATCGGCGCGGGACTCTTTCCCTGGTCGCGGGACGTGCTGGGGATGCAGCCGCTCCCCCTGGAGGAATGGCTGCTGATGGCGATCATCGGCCTGTCGGTTATTCCAGCGATGGAAGGGTTCAAAGCCCTGATGCGGCAGCGCGATCGCTAGCCTATTGGCCCGCTTCGGCGTAGTAATCGAGCGCCGATAGGGCGGCGCGGGCTGGCTCCTTACGGAAAAATAGGGTCACTTCCCCGATTTCCACGCCAAATTTCGATACACGGGCGCGGTTAATCAGCGTTTCGCGGTCGGCTAGGAACATCCAATCATCGAAGGCGACCCGCCAGGTGCCGTCCCCGACTTTCAGGTTAAGATCGTAGCGCCAGTTGAGCGCCTTTCCGTAAGCAAGGCCGGTTGCTGTGCCGACGACATCATCGGCGCGGCCTTCGTAGGTGTGGGCATCTTTTTTAACGATGGTCCAAACGCGGCGGTCGGTTTCGCCGTCGCTATAGGTAAAATGCTCGTCTAGGGTCAGGGTGGTGCCGTTCCAAGTCCCGGTGATCTCCACAATGAAATCGCGGCGTAGGCGACCGAAGCGATCCTCGAAGATCCCCCAGGCCTTGGTCCGGCCATTGAAATATTCCTCTACCACCAGGCGCGGTTCGGTATTGGCGAAATCTTGTGGTTTCATTGGGCTGCATCCTGCGAGCAAAGCGAGACCACCGAGGGCGAGGGCGGCGGGAAGGGCGAGGAGCCAGCGGCGGGGCATGGAGGATCTCCAAAAGCGGGGCGAAGGGCGGCCAGGGCGGTTTCGTCGAGGCGATAGCCCCGCATCAATCCCCAAGCGGCGAGTTTGAAGGCCAGCGGGGCACCGCCATAAAGGGTGGCGAGCGCCCAGTGACCAGGCGAGTCGATCTGGCCGGGGGTGAAGCCCGCCATATCGAGCAAAGGAAATGCAAGACCGACCGCCAGCGCCAGCGATGCCTTGGTGGCCATGCCCCAAAGGGCAAAGAACAGCCCGGCCCGCGCCCCGCCGCCTGCCCGGCTATCGGCTTCGATCACATCGGCCTGCATCGCGGCGGGCAGCACCAAATCGGCCCCCACCATAAGGCCGGTGGCACAGCACAGAAGGAAAAATCCAGTGACATCACCGGCGTGCAGGAAGGGAGCTGGGACAAAGGCCAGACAGGCCCCCAAGAGGCCTATGCGCCAGGCCCGATGTTTACCGATCCGGCGGCTCAGGAACAGCCACAGCGGTACGCCCACCAATCCTGAGAGAAAATAAAGCAGCAACGCCGGGCCGGTCGCATCGGCAGCCCCTAGCCGATCACTCACGAAGCTCAGAAATAGCGTCGCGGGCAAGCCGTTGGCAATCCCGTTCAGCAGATAGGCGACCAGCAGGCGGCGGAAGGGCTGATTGGCGATCAGCAGCCGGAAAGCCGCCCCCCGTGGCAGACGCGGCTGCATCGGCGCGGCCCGGTCGGGCACCTGCCAACAGGCCAGCAGAACGGTTGGCACCAGCCCGCCGATAATGACAAGACCCAGGGCGCTGAGGGCGGCAGCCCCGGTTAGCCCCAGCAAGGCCGGGGCGGCGGTGGCCGCTAAGGTGCCGATCAACACCGCCGCCTCCCGCGCGCCCGCAATCCGGGTACGCCCGTGATAGGCTTGGCTCAGATCCGCCCCCCAGGCCAGATAGGCGATGCTAAACCCGGTCCAACCCAGGTAGAGCACGAGACTCCAGCCCAGCAGGTAGGCCCCGGTCACCGGGCCGGACGGGGCGAATAGGTGCCACACCGCGATAACAATCACGGGCAGGGAGAGCAGCACCCAAGGTTTACGCTGCGGCCAACGGTCGGCCAAGACCCCGACCAACGGATCGGTTAGGGCATCGGCCAGCCGGGCGATCAGCAATAGCCCCCCCACCAGCGCCAGTCCAAGGCCAAGGTCATTGGCATAAACGGTCGGCAGATGAATGTAGAGCGGCACCGACAGTGCCGCCAGCGGTAGCGCGGGAGCGGCGTAAGCGGCAAGGCCGAGGGCCGAGGGGCCAGACTGAAAACCAACAGGCTGCATACCGTTGGTACGCAGCCTGGGCTAAACTAGATCAGCGCTTGGTGCCGGGAGGCGTGATTACCCCCCGGCGATGGCTGATTTATAGGGTAAATTCTGGCGGCTCGTCGCGCAGCTCTTCCCCTTCGACCGGCAGTTCGGCGGGAATATGCTTGCCCTGGCGGCGCAAGGTATCCAGCACTTCTTGCAAAGCGGCGTAGGAACAAAGGCCCAGTTGGATCGGATCGCGCGCTTTGATATTGGCGATATTCCAATGGCTGCGGTCGCGGATCGACGCAATGGTGGTTTTGGTCGTCCCCAGCAGTTTCGAGATCTGCCCATCGGTAATATCGGGATAGTTCCGGACCAACCAGGCAATCGCGTCGGGCTTATCCTGACGTTTGGCAATCGGCGTGTAACGGCCCCCCTTGGTGCGTACCGCCGGTTGCGGCAGATTGCTGACCAGCAGTTTCAGCTTGGCCTTCGGGTCGGCTTCGCACCGCTGGATTTCTTCGTGGGTAAGCTGACCGTTGATGATCGGGTCCAGGCCCTGCATACTGCCGGCCACCTCGCCGTCGGCAATGGCCTGGATTTCCAAACTATGCAAACCGCAGAAATCGGCGATCTGCTCGAAGGTCAGCGCCGTGTTTTCGACGAGCCAGACGGCGGTTGCCTTCGGCATCAACGGCAATGGCATGATCTCTACCCTTTAGAAGCTGCGACGGCCCGCCTTTGGGGGCGGGCCGAGACGATTTAGAATCGTCTATAGCAGGCGTGTCACGCTAAACCCAAGACGATTTTTCCAATGGGCGTTCCGCTTTCCAGCAATTCATGCGCGGCGGCGGCCTCGGCCAAGGGAAACACCCGGAAGATTTGGGGGCGAACCAGCCCTTTGTCCAGCCACGGCCAGACGGTTTGTCGCAGCCCCTCCGCCAGTCGGTTTTTGGCGGCAATGCTTTGCGGGCGTAGGGTAGAGCCGGTAAGCGTTAGACGCCGAAGCATCACCTTACGAAAATCCACCTCGGCCGTCCCGCCGCCTTGGAACGCGATGAAGATGATCCGCCCATCCAGCGCGGCGCAGTCGATGTTCCGCTGGATATAAGAACCGCCGACCATGTCCAGGATCACATCGGCCCCGCGCGCGTCGGTAAACGCGCGCACAGCTTCGACGAAATCTTCGGCCTGGTACTGGATAGCACGGTCGGCTCCCAGGGCGCGGGCCGCCTCGGCCTTGGCGGCCGATCCAACGGTCACGATCACCGTTGCGCCATAGGCTTTCGCCATTTGAATGGCCAGCGTGCCGATACCCGATGTGCCGCCATGGATCAGGAGGGTTTCGCCCGGTTGCAGCCGCCCACGATCCCAGATATTGCCCCAGACGGTAAAAGCCCCTTCCGGCAGGGCGGCGGCTTCGATCAGCGATAGGGGCGATGGCTGCGGTAGGCAATGTCCGGCGGGGGCGGTGGCGAATTCTGCATAACCGCCACCGGGGGTTAAGGCGCACACCCGCGCCCCAAGCCATTCCGCCGCCACCCCGGCCCCCAAAGCGACAATCGTGCCCGCAACCTCAAGCCCCGGCAGCGGGCTAGCATCGGGCGGTGGCGGATAGGCCCCCTGGCGTTGCAGCAGATCGGGCCGATTGACCCCCGCCGCCGCGACCTGGATCAGCACCTCCCCAGCTTTTGGCTGTGGGACGGGAAGGGTGACCGGGGTCAGAACCGCCGGACCACCGGGGGCAGAAATCGCAATGGCGCGCATTTCGGTGGGAAGACTCACGGGTAAAGCCCTTATCTGCAAGCATTTCCGATCACGGAAAGGGTCGAGTTTCGCCCGATCCTCGCGTATCATGCCCGCCTGTGACGGCAGAACAAGAGGCTGATGGATGGAATCCGACGATGATCGCCCGCGCCTGCAGGGGGATAGGCCGGTCTTTCTGTCGCCCGCCGCCTTCGAGCGGGCGGGGGTCGAGGAGCTGACCGCCTATCGTGCCGCGCTGCTGGCCGAAATCGCGCGGGTGGATGCCGAGGTAATCCGCAAACGCGACCGGCGCGGGGCCGCCGACGCCTTGTTCAAATTCTAGCGAAAATGGGTGCTGCATGAACCGCGTCGTTCCCCGGTATGTTCCGGCTAATGCTTTCGAGGATAAATTCGGCTTTCTGGTAACCGCCAAAACCCGCGATGACGAGCGGGTCTATCTGACGCGCATCGGTAAATGGGGCGGGATCGGCGAGGCGCTGTTCTTCCTCGAAACCCTGGATGCCGCCGATACGATGAAGGCGATCAACCAGGAAGAAACATTGGTCGGCGATGGTATCGATCCGGCGTCGGTTACCCTGGTGCGGGTTCACGCTTTTCTTGTGCCGACCACGATCAGCGAGGCCGACCTACGCCGCAAGCGCAAGGAACAGGCCCTGAAAAAACTAACCGCTGAGGAGATCGAGGCCATTGGTCTAAACCCCGATGGTACAATTCCCGGTAGCGCCGAAAGTCGCCGGTCGCGCGCCTCTACCGGGGCAACCCCGGCCCCGGCTGCGCCGCTGGAGGTGGCGGGCGACGACCTGGGCTGACCTGCCGAAACTGTGACGAAATTGCGGCCAAACACCTTGACCGCATCGGCATAAGCCGTTATCCGTAAGCCTTGCTTAGGCAAGTTGTATCAGGTGAGGTAAACTGTTTCAGCCGCCGACCATGTGTCGCGCGGCTTTTTTCTTGGAGCTGAGGCGTCTTGGGGTCTATGCGTTTCTGGGGGGATGGGTCTGACTGTGCGGCGGTCGTCACACCCCTGCAACATTTTAACCCCGCCCCCTTGACCCACTCGCCAGCAGCGAGAATTTATACCACAGTATTGTTAGGGATGCTTATCCGGGCGCGCCGTCGACCGAAGCGGGAATCCCATCTAACGGAGGGGAGGACCTATGGGGACGGTCTTTTTCCGGGGCACGTATGACGAGGCTTTCCAGCTATTGCTGGAGGCCCGTGATTACCTAACCTATCTGGAGCCGTCGGAGCGAGCGGCCTTGACGCTCGACCAGCGCCTCGCCGCGAATCGAGAGGCGATGCGCCTGACCTCGCGCCTAACCCAGGTGATGGCCTGGCTTCTGGTGCGCCGCGCTGTGCAGGAGGGGGAGATCAGCTTTGAAGATGCTTTGCACTCCGACCGGCGTCTCGACGGGCAGCGCGTTTGCTTGGCGCAGATGGAGGATAGCGACGCCGCCCCGCTGCCGCGCGGTCTGCGCGATCTTCTGGGCCGGTCTTATCGGCTCTATGCGCGGGTCGACCGGCTCGACAAAGCCATGGGGCCGCCGATGCATTCCGAAGCCTCGATGACGGCCCATTGACCCGTGGGGCTTTGATCGAAGGGCACCCCAAAAGCAAAGTGGCCCCGCAGGGCCACTCCACTATCGTAAGCGCGCGTCGGCAGGGTCTTACGACTTGATGCCGAGGTTCGCGAAACGCTTGTTGAAACGGGCCAACTGCCCCCCGGTGTCCAGCATCCGCTGCTGCCCGCCAGTCCAAGCCGGGTGTGACGTCGGGTCGATTTCCAGACGCAGCGTATCGCCGGGCTTCCCGTAGGTCGAGCGGGTTTGATAGGTATGACCATCCGTCATGATAACGGTGATCGGATGGTAGTCCGGGTGAATGTCCTTTTTCATCGACGCTCTCGCAACACAGGTTGGCCGGGGCCGGCACAGCAAAACTCGTGAAGCGAGGCTTCTACCCGATCAATCCGCCGCTGTCCAGAAGACTCGTGACAGCGATGACATTCTCTTTACCCCTGAGAGACTGTTTGTTGTTCGGGGCTGGGGCTGCTATGACGCCCGGCGGTTCTGGGGTGGTTGAGGCGAGATGTCGCTGCGCCGCCCGGCTGCTGAAGGATAAGGGGCGATGCGCCAACCCAGGTCTTTTCCTGCCGCACCTAACGAAGAACGGGCACGCAGCCGCAGCCTCCGCTCGCTTGGGTTTTTGCTGACCTATGTCAGGCCGTATCGGCTGCCAATCGCTGGGGCGGCGCTGGCGCTGATCGTGGCCGCAGGAACGGTGCTGGCCCTGGGGGCTGGTCTGCGGCACCTGGTGGATCAGGGGTTCGTGTCGGGCAATGCCGCCCTGCTCGACCGTGCCGTGCTGGTGCTGATGGCGGTGGTTGGTGTGCTGGCGTTTGCCACCTATGCCCGGTTTTACCTCGTCTCCTGGCTGGGCGAGCGGGTGGTGGCCGATATTCGCCGCGATGTTTTCGCCCGTGCGCTGCGCCTGGATGCGGCCTTTTATGATACGGCACGCACGGCGGAAATCCAGTCGCGCCTGACCACCGATACCGCAATTATCGAGGGGGTGGTCGGCTCGTCCGTCTCTATCGCCTTGCGGAATTTTCTGTTGTTCATCGGCGGATCGGTGATGCTGCTGATTACCAGTGCCAAGCTGACGGGGCTGGTGTTTTTGGTCGTGCCGCTGGTTGTGGGGCCGATCATCATCATTGGCCGCAAGGTGCGCGCCCTGTCGCGCCAAGCGCAGGACGAGGTGGCGGCGGTCGGCGTGCAGATTTCTGAAGCGCTACAAGGTGTGCGCACCGTGCAGGCTTTTACCCATGAGGCGGCGGAACAGCGGCAGTTTGAGGGGCGTATCCACGCAGCCTTCGACGCTGCCCGCCAACGGATTGCCGCGCGGGCGCGGTTGACGGCAATTGTCATTCTGCTGGTTTTTGGGGCGATTAGCATCATTCTGTGGATTGGCGGGCGCGATGTGCTGGCCGGGCGCCTATCGCCGGGCGATCTTTCCGCCTTCGTCTTTTACGCGGCGGTGGTGGCTGGGGCGGTCGGGGCGATTTCCGAGGTGATTGGCGATCTGCAACGGGCCGCCGGGGCATCGGAGCGGCTGATCGAATTGGCAACCGCGCAGCCCGGCATCCAGGCCCCTGCCCAGCCGGTACCGCTGGCCCAGCCGGTGCGGGGTGCCGTGTGTTTCGAGCAGGTGAGTTTCCGCTACCCAACCCGGCCAGAGCGGTTGGCGCTGGATACTCTCAGCTTTACTATCGCCCCTGGCGAGCGGGTGGCCTTAGTCGGGCCGAGCGGTGCTGGCAAGACCAGCGTTCTGCACCTGCTGTTGCGCTTCTATGATCCGGCGCAGGGAGTGATCCGGTTCGACGGTCAGCCCCTGACCGCGCTTGACCCTGCCGACCTGCGCGCGGCGATTGCTTTGGTCGCGCAGGAGCCGGTGATTTTCGCCGGGACGGTCGCCGAGAATATCCGCTATGGCCGCCCGGATGCCGGGGATACGGACCTGCGGGCGGCGGCGGAAGCGGCTTTTGCCCTGGAGTTTATCGAAAAACTGCCCCAGGGGTTCGGCACGCAACTAGGCGAACGGGGGATGCGCCTATCCGGCGGGCAGCGCCAGCGCTTGGCCATCGCTCGCGCGATTCTGCGGCAACCGGCTTTACTGCTGCTCGACGAGGCAACCAGCGCCCTGGATGCCGAGTCGGAACGGGCGGTGCAGCAGGCGCTTGATGGGCTGATGCGCGGGCGTACGACCCTAGTGATCGCCCATCGATTGGCAACGATCGTCGGTTGTGACCGCATCCTGGTGATGGACCAGGGACGGATTATCGAAAGCGGCACTCACGAGGCGCTGGTGGCGCAAAACGGGCTTTACGCCCATCTGGCCGCGCTGCAATTCGGCACCGGGGGCCGGGCCGGATAAAAGAAGATGCAAAAAAGGGGGCCGCGGCCCCCTTTTTCAACGGCTCTATTCCGCTGGGGCGGGCGGGGGAACGGGTTCCACCGGCAGGCTGGGTTTCCGGGTGAGCCATTCCGACAGCCGCTCGAAGTAGATATAAACAACCGGCGTGATATAGAGGGTCAGCAACTGCGAGACCAGTAAGCCGCCGACCACGGAAACCCCCAGCGGCTGCCGCAGTTCCGCCCCGGCCCCATGGCCGACCGCAATCGGCATCACGCCCATGATCGCGGCGAAGGTCGTCATCATAATCGGGCGGAAGCGGATAATACAGGCGTCGTAAATGCTTTTCTCCGCATCCCCTTCGCCCTCGCGTTTCCGCTCTAGGGCGAAGTCGATCATCATGATTGCGTTTTTCTTTACAATCCCGATCAGCATGATAATGCCGATGATCGCGATCACCGACAAATCCATATCGAAAAGCTGAAGCGTCAGCAGCGCCCCTAGGGCCGCCGAGGGTAGGCCGGACAAAATTGTGATCGGGTGGATAAAGCTCTCGTACAGGATGCCGAGGATGATATAGACCGCCAGCACGGCGACCAAGAGCAGCATCCCCTGGCCGCGTTCCGCATCCTCGAAGACTTTGGCCGAGCCTTGGAAGGCGCTGGAGATAGTCACCGGCAGGCCAACGCGCTGTTCCATCTCCTTAATGGCATTCACGACTTGGCCAAGAGCGACCCCTTCCCCCAAGGAGAAAGAAAGGGTAACCGCAGCCAATTGCCCCTGATGATTGACCGACAGCGGCCCGACCGTGCGGCTGATGCTGGCAAAAGTTTCCAGCGGGATCAGCGTCCCATTCCCAGCCCGTACATAAACGGCATTCAGGCCATTCATACTGGCTTGGAACTTCGGATCGGCTTCCAGAATCACCGAATAATCATTCACCGGGGTGAAGATGGTCGAGGCTTGGCGCGTGCCGAAATAGCTATACAGGGTGGTGCGCAGGGTATCGATACTAACGCCTAAAGCGGCAGCCTTGTCGCGATCAATATCGATCATCGCTTGCGGCGACCGGATGCGCAGATCGGACGAAACATCCTGGACGCCAGGAATGCGCCGCAACTCCGCCTCAAGCCGTGGGGTCCAGGCGAAGAGTTCGGTCGTATCCACCCCTTGCAGCGTATATTGATAGGCCAGATTGGACTGGCGCCCGCCGATCCGCAGGTTCTGCACGGGGTTGACAAAGGCGTTGATACCGGGGACCGCGAGCATCTTGGCCCGCAGTTGGCCGGCGATCACTTTGATGTCGCGGGTGGTCCGCTGATCCTTGGGCTTCAGGCCAACGAACATTTGCCCGGTATTGCCCCCGCGTGAGCCAAAACCGCCGGCGACGGAATTGACCGTTTCCACATTGGGATCGGCGGCGACGATGGCGGCCAGCTGCTGCTGTTTTTCCGCCATGGCCGGGAAGGCGGTATCTTGATTGGCTTCGGTAAAAATGGTCAGCAGCCCATTATCTTCTTCGGGGAAGAAGCCGCGTGGCATTTGCCGGAACTCGTGGGCGGTGTAGAGCGTTAGGGCAATGGTGAACAGCAGCGTCGCAAACTTATAGCGCAGCACGGCACGCAAGCTCACGTCATAGGCCCGCTGCATGGCCAGGAACCCGGCTTCCAGCGCCCGGCCAAATAGGTTTTCCCGTTCATGCCCTTGGTGGCTACGCAGCATTCGGGCGCACATCATTGGCGTTAGGGTAAGCGAGACGAAGCCCGATACAAGGATCGCCATACTGATGGTCACCGCGAACTCGAAAAAAACGCGGCCAACGACCCCCCCCATGAAGAGCACGGGAATAAAGACGGCAATCAGCGATAGGGTAATGGAAATAATGGTGAAACCAATTTCGCGGCTGCCCTTTAAGGCCGCTTCCATCGGCGACAGACCCTTTTCCGTATAGCGAACAATATTCTCCAGCATCACGATAGCATCGTCGACGACGAAACCGACCGCGAGGGTGAGCGCCATCAGGGAGATATTATTCAGGCTGAACCCGCAGAGGTACATACCGCCAAAGGTGCCGATGATCGACATCGGCAGGGCCAAGGAGGGGATGAGCGTTGCGGAAATCTTCCGTAAGAACAGGAAGATCGTCAGCACCACCAGGGCGACGGTCAGCACAAAGGTGAATTGCACGTCGGCGATCGATTCACGAATCGAGATCGATCGGTCATTCAGCACGGCGATATTCACCGACGGTGGAATCTGCGCGCGGAAGACGGGGATCAGCGCCCGCACCGAATCGACCACATCAATGGTATTCGCCCCCGGTTGCCGCTGAATGGCCAGCGTGATCGAGCGGGTGCCATTGTACCAGCTGGCCACCCGGTCGTTCTGAACCGAATCGATGATCGTCGCAATATCGCCCAGGCGCACCGGTGCCCCATTGCGGTAGGTAACGATCAGGGGGGCGAAATCGGCGGCTTTTTCAGGTTGGCCGCTGGTTTTCAGCACCAGCGTCTGGCGGTCGCCGTTCAAGCTGCCGACCGGGGTCGTGGAGGTGGCTGAGGTTAAGGTGCGTTGCACGTCATCAATGCTGATGCCGAGCGATGCCATGGCCTGCGGGTTCACCTGCACGCGCACGGCATATTTCTGCCCACCGAAAATATTGACCTGCGACACGCCAGAGAGGGTGGAAATCCGCTGGGCCATTAAGGTTTCGGCGTAATCATGCACTTGGCTCAAGGGCAGGATCGAGGAACTGACCGAAACAAAGAGGATCGGATCATCCGCCGGGTTTACTTTGCGGAACGACGGCGGGTTGGGCATTTCGCGCGGCAGGCGGCGGGTGGCAACTGAAAGGGCCGACTGCACGTCCAGCGCCGCCGCGTCAATATCGCGGTTCAGATCAAATTCCAGCACCACTTGCGTATTGCCAAGGGTGCTGGTGGAGGTGATGGAGGTGATCCCAGCGATATTGGAAAACTCACGCTCCAACGGGGTCGCGACCGAGGCCCCCATCGTCTCTGGGCTGGCCCCTGGCAGGCTGGCGGTAACCACGATGGTGGGAAAATCCACCTTCGGCAGGGCGGCGACGGGCATCTGCTTATAGCCCGCCACCCCCATAATGCAGAGAGCCGCCATCAGCAGCACGGTCATAACCGGACGCCGGATACAGAGTTCGGAGAGGTTCATCGGAAGCTCCTCAGGGCCAGGCGGGCGGGGCTAGCTGCGGGCGGGCGGCGGCGGGGCCGCCTGGGCGGCACCGGATTGAGTGGGGGCACCCCCTCCTGCGGGGCGAGGCGGTCGGTTCCCGCCGGCCGGGGCGGTGGGGGCATTCGGGTCGCGAACCTCGACGCGGGTGCCGTTGGTCAGGCGTAACTGTCCATCGGTCACAACAATCTCACCAGGCTGCAAACCCTTGGTAATAATACTGCGGTTACCGACGCTACGGGCCACGGTGACGGGACGCAGTTCGGCCTGCTTGCTCTCCGCAGCCCCATCGACCGGGGTGACGACATAGACATATTGCCCTTGCTGCCCGGTCTGGATCGCGGCGCTTGGCACGCTGATCGCATCGGCCTCTATCCCTAGGCGCACGGTCAGCGGGGCGAACATGCCCGGCCAGAGGCTATTGTCCTGATTGCCAAAGGTTGCCTTGGCTTGGAAGGTGCCGGTCGTCTGATCGATGGTATTGTCGTAGAAGGTCACTTCCCCAACCACGGTAAGTTCGGGTCGATCAGGGATTTGCGCGGTCACGGCGACCTTGCCGGTTTTCATGGCGTCGCGCATTTCGGAGAAATGTTTCTGCGGCACCGAGAAGATCACATTAATCGGGCGTAGTTTACGAATGGTCACCAGCGAGGCGGTGTCATTGGTTTTAACAAGGTTGCCCTTGGTCAATTTGATTTCCCCGGCACGACCGCTGATCGGGGCGGTGATCTTCGTGTAACCGAGGTTGACGCGCAGGGCTTCGATCTGCGCTTGGCTGGCCTTGATCGATTGATCGGCCGTGGCCGCCGCCGTGCGGGCGGTATCGAAAGCCTGTTGCGAGGCGATATTGCTGGCGACCAGCGCTTGCTGGCGCTCTAGCGTGCGTTTGGCGTTGGCGGAAACGGCGAGATCGCGTTGTAAATTGGCTTCGGCCTGCCGCAACTGCGCTTCGATCGAGCGGCTGTCGAGGGTAAAGAGCAACTCGCCTTCCTTCACCTCTTGCCCATCGGCGATATGCACATCCAGAATAATCCCATCGATCCGGGCTTTCACGCCCACCACTTCGGCGGCTTGGACCGAACCGATGGCCGTGATCTCCACGGGCTGCGGTCCGCGCTCTACCACAGCAGCAAAAACCGGCTGACGAACATCGCGCCGTCCACCTGCCGGGGTACCTGCCGCCGGGGCTGCCGCAGTCCCGCCACCGATTTGCGTCTGCACCATTGCCCGAAGATCGGGGGACTGCCACGCCAGCCCTCCGCCGACGACCAGCACCGCGCCCACGGCCAGCCAGCCTAGTTTCGCCCGCATGTGAACCCCATTTTCGCTCTGGCCGCTCTTGAAAACCGACGGCAGCCCCATTACGCCTAATCATATATAGGAGTCGGGGGGCTTGCCCATCCCCGCCGAATGGGTGCATCGCAAAAAAAAAAAGAACCCCACCCGGTGTTTTTGGGGCAGGGTTAAAGTCGCAATCGCTTGCGAGGGGTCTTGCACAGGGTCGATGCAGATTATGGCTTTCCTAAGGCGCGCTCTGCATCGATTGTTCCGGATCTCTCCGGCGGTCTTCTTGACGGTTTTGTTGCTGACGGCCTGCGCGCGTCCGCCCGAAGATTTGATCGCTGCTTGTACTGATCTGGTGGGGGCTTTCGAGCCGACGGGCGTTACGGTGACCCGCACCGCGCCAGAGGTGGTTGGCCCGCTGTCGGTGCGAATCGGTTTTACCTGGGGGGTGGGGGAGGTGGATGCGCTGACCTGCCATTTCGCCGCCCGCCCACAGGGGTTGGAGCGTCCGCCGATCCTGGCGGCAGAAACCCTGCGCGGCGGCCCCTTGGATGCGCGGCAGGTGCAGGTGCTCGATCTTTGGGCGCAACTGCCCACCGCCGGTCCTGCCCTCTATCAGCCGGGGCAGGTGTGGGAGCGCCAGGCCCTGGAAGGATCGGCCTATCTGCTGCAGCAGCTATTAAACGCGCTTGCTGTCGGTAGCCTCTATGCCCTGATCGCGGTTGGTTACGCCTTGATTTTCAGCTTGCTGGAAATCGTTAACTTCGCGTTTGGCGATTTGGCGATGCTGGGGTCGGTGCTGGCGGTCATTGTAATTGTGGCGCTAGGGATGGCCGGAATCGAGAGCGCGTGGGTCTTGTTGCCGGTCGCGGTTTTCGCTGTCTTGGCCTATGGAGGGGTCCTGGGGGCGGTGATCGACCGCAGCGTTTACCGCCCTTTGGGGCGGGGCAATCGCTTGCCGCCGCTGGTCGCCGCGATTGGTCTTGCCCTGTTCGTGCAGAATTTTGTGCTGCTGGCCCAGGGGGCGCGCGGCAAAATTCTGCCGCCTTTGATCGAGGGCGGCTGGACCCTAACCCTAGGGGCTTCTAGCCTGCGCTTCAGTTTCAGCCAGGGGGCGCTGATTATGCTGGCGCTGGCGGTGGGCGCGCTGCTGCATTATTCCGTGCAGCGCACCCGCTTTGGTCGCGATCTGCGCGCCTGTGCTGCCGATCCGACCATGGCGGCGCTGTTAGGGGTTCCGGTTAATCGGGTGATTGCGCGCGCCTTTGCCCTGTCGACGGCCCTGGCGGGCTTGGCGGGTCTTGTCTCTGTGGTTTATTATGGTCAGACTGATCATAGCATCGGCTTGGCGCTGGGGTTCAAGGCCCTGACCGGTGCAATCCTGGGCGGGATCGGCAGTTTGACGGGGGCGATGGCCGGAGCGATGCTGGTTGGCCTGGTGGAAATGCTGTTCGCGGGCTTTATCTCGAATGAGCTGCGCGATCTGGCGGTGTTCACCTTGCTGGTCGGCGGCCTGATTCTGCGCCCGACGGGCCTGTTCGGCACCAAGAACGAGACAAGCTCATGACCGATACGCCGCCCCCCGCCTGTACAACGCTCTACAACGGCTCCTGCCCGGCGTGCCGCCTGGAGATCAATCACTACCGCCGGATCGACAGTGCGGCGGGGTTGGGTCTTGGTTGGGTCGACATCGCCGCCGATCCAGCCGAGGCGCAGGCGCGCGGTTTCGATCCGATTGACGTGCGCAAGCGCCTGCATGTGCTGGATGCCGAGGGGCGGGTGCATATTGGCGTCGATGCCTTCCTGCTGCTCTGGTCGCATCTGCCGCGTTACCGCTGGCTGGGGCGGATTATCGGCGCGCGCGGGATTAAGCCGGTGGCGGTGTTTCTTTATGATCGGCTGCTGGCCCCGCTGCTGTTTGCTTGGGACCGGCGGCGGCATAGGTAGCGCCTCATCAAAAAAAGCCGATGAAAGCAAAAATATCCATAACACACCGTGGATAAGGGTCATCATTGCGCCGAAACTAGCAGCGTAATACAGAATGGCTTACAGCCTTTTTGCGCGGTGGGATGTCCAGGTGGGATAGGATGTTATTTCTTGCATTGTGAAGTTTCTTGAAGGATTTTCTATGCGAGATATTCATGCAAGATATTATTATCGTTAGCTGCTGGTGCCGCTGACTTTCACGATTGGGAGCGTATGGGTCCGGTAAAGATGGCGACGGATTGCTACAATAGAGACGCTAAAGATTGGACTAAGCATTGAAGCGATAAGAGGCAGTTTTTCGATTTTTAGATGGTTTATTTCTTTTTGTGAAAACAATAAAACTACAGATAAATTTACAAGAATGCCTAGCATTATCATTAGATGCTGGAACTCGCTTGGCGCAAGATAAACGTTAAAAATTAAATTATTCGATGTATAAGTAAAGTATTTCAGCCATAGAGTGCTCGCAAAAATCCAGATAAAGGTAAGTAAAGGGTTAAAAAGTGTCAGCAGACCTAAATACAGCCATAAAATTACAATCGCAAGTGATGTTAAGAAGCAGGCCAGGCCGATCAGGCGTAGAAGGGTATCCAGAGGCCGAAGCCAGCCGTGGAACTTTATTAAATCACTCATGGTTTGGTAGGTCTATGTCCACAGATATGCAAGCCCTCTCCACCCTAGCCCAAACCGCCATCCGCTGCTATACCGCCCGGCATGAGCACGATCACACGTTTTGCCCCGTCGCCTACGGGGATGCTGCATATCGGTGGGGCGCGCACGGCCCTGTTCACCATCCTCTATGCCCGTCACACGGGGGGGAAGGCGCTGCTGCGCATCGACGATACCGACCGCGAGCGGTCGACCGAGGCGGCGGTGCAGGCGATTTTCGAGGGGCTGGACTGGCTGGGCCTGACGTTTGACGGCGAACCGACCTTCCAGCACATGCGCCTCGCCCGGCATGTCGAGGTTGCCGAGCAGCTTCTGGCGGCAGGCAAGGCCTACCGCTGCTATGCGACGGCGGAAGAGCTGGAGGAAATGCGCAAATCGGCTGCCCGGCGTGGCCTGCCGCCGCGCTATGATGGGCGCTGGCGCGACCGCGACCCGAGCGAGGCCCCGGCGGGTGCGTCCTTCGTCATCCGCCTCAAAGCACCGCGCACGGGCAGCACGATTATCCCGGATCGGGTGCACGGCACGATCACCTTTGCCAACAGCGATCTTGACGATTTCGTGCTGCTGCGGGCCGATGGGTCGCCGACCTATATGCTCTCCACCGTTGTGGATGATATCGACATGGGCGTGACCCATGTGATTCGCGGCGACGATCACATGACCAACGCCGCCCGCCAGGCGCAGATTTACGATGCGCTGGGCGCGGCACGGCCGGTCTATGCCCATATTCCGCTTATTCATGGGCCGGATGGGCAGAAACTGTCGAAGCGTCACGGCGCAGTCGGCATCGGCGAGTATCGCGATCAGGGTTATTTGCCGGAAGCGGTTTTATCGTACCTGATGGGCCTTGGCTGGGCGTCGGGGCTAGAGCATCCGACGATCGAAACCGCCGCGCCGCACTTCGACCTGACCCACCTGGGCAAAGGCCCGGCGCGTTTGGATATGGATGCGCTGGTCTCGGCCAACTTCCATTTTATGAAACACGCCGACGATGCCCGCCTTGCAGCGCTGATCCTGCCGCACTTGGGCCGCGCCGCTGACGATCCGGCAAAGACGCTGCTGACGGCGGCCATGCCGGGGCTGAAGGAGCGCGCCAAGACCGTTCCCCATCTGGCCGAAACCGCCGCCTTCTACCTCGCCGCCCGTCCGATCCCGCTGGAGGAGGGGGCGCGAGCGCTGCTGACCGACGAAACGAAACCCCGCATCCGCGCGGTTTATGAAGCGTTGCAGGCCCAGGAAGATTGGTCGCACGAGGCGCTGGCGGCCCTGGTAAAAGCCCAGGCCAAAGCGCTCGATTTGCCGTTCGCCAAGCTCGGCCAGCCGCTGCGCGCGGCGCTCACCGGCCGCACCAATTCCCCCGGCGTGGCGGAGGTCATGGCGCTGCTCGGGCGGGACGAAAGCCTGGGGCGGCTGGCGGACGCGCTCGGCTAAGTCTGGGGCTTTGCCCCAGACTCCCCTCATTTAAGGCTACGGCCCGCCGTGGGCCTTCGACCAAGCATCGGGATCGGCCAGGAAGCTGCGGACTTCCACCATATCGGCGGCCGACGTGCGCTTGTCGATATCGGCCACTTCCAGCACCTCTTTCCAGGTCGAAAGATAGTGCAGGGTGACCCCGAGGTCGTCCAACACCTTTAGCCCGCCGCCGAAGGCCGCGTAGAAGAAGACGACCAGCGTATGATCGCATTGGGCACCCGCGTCGCGCAGGGCGTTGATGAAGGTAACCTTGCTGCCACCCTGGCTAGCGAGATCTTCGACCAGCAGAACGCGGTCGCCATCCTTAAAGCTGCCTTCGATCTGGGCGTTGCGCCCGAAGCCTTTCGGCTTTTTGCGCACATAGAGCATCGGTAGCCCCAGCCGGTCGGCGATCCAGGCGGCATAGGGAATCCCCGCCGTCTCGCCGCCTGCGACCGCATCGATCCGCTCGTAGCCGATGCCTTCGGCAATCTTCTGCACGGCAAAATCGATCACGGCCTTGCGGGCGCGCGGGAAACCGATGATCTTCCGACAATCGACATAGACCGGGCTGAGGGTGCCCGAGGTGAAGGTGAAGGGCTGCTGCGGGCGGATATGCACCGCCTCGATTTCCAGCAGCAGGCGGGCGACGGCTTGGGCGGGCGTAAGCGACATGGAACCCCCGGGGCTAAGGCGCAAAAGATGCGCGGGTGATAAAGCGCGGGCGCGCCGCTGTCCAGTCCTACAGGCGGGGCGCGGGATTCGCTTGCACCGGGCGCAGGCTTCTGATTTCTCATAGCCTAAGGGGTTGGGGAGAAGGGAAAGCGATGACGATGTCAGCATCGGGGGCAGCATTGGGGGTGACGCGGCAGGGCGGTATTGTAACGGTGACGCTGAACCGGCCTGAAAAACTCAATGTGCTGAATGCCGATCTTTGGCGCAGTGTCGGCGCCGCGCTGACGGAGCTTGCCGAAGACAATAGTATTCGCTGCGTTATTCTGACCGGGGCAGGCAATCATTTCTGTGCGGGCGGCGATATTTCGGAATTCCAGACGCTGCGCGCCGATCCCGACCAAGCCCGTGCCTATGCCAAGCTGATGTATGCGACGCTGACCCAGCTTGAAAATTTTCCCCATCCGTTGGTGGCCGCCATCGAAGGCCGCTGCATCGGCGGCGGAGTAGAACTCGCCTGCCTGTCGGATGTGCGGATTGCCGGGGCGGGGGCGACCTTCGGCGTGCCGATCAACAAGCTCGGCTTCGTCATGTCGTACCCGGAAATCGGCGCCTTCATTCGGGCGCTGGGGCGCAAGGCCGCTGTCGAAATTCTGCTGGAAGGCCGTATCTTTGGCGTCGATGAGGCGAAGGGCTACGGCATCGTCTCCCGCATCGTCGAGGATGGTCAGGCGCTGATCGAAGCGCAGCAGGCGGCGGAGCGCATTGCCGCCGGGGCGCCGCTGGTCAACCGTTGGCACAAGAAATTCGCCCGCCGTCTCGACGATCCCGCGCCGCTGACCGATGCCGAGCTGGCCGAAGGGTTCGCCTGCTTCGATACCGCAGATTATCAGACCGGCATTGCCGCTTTTGTTGCGAAACGCAGCCCTGAGTTCAAAGGACGCTAAGGCATGGCGCATATCATCGTTCTGGGGAATGAAAAGGGCGGGTCGGGGAAATCCACCACCGCGATGCATCTGATTATTGGGCTGCTACGCGAAGGATTAAGCGTTGCGTCGCTTGATCTCGATGCGCGCCAGGGGACGTTAACGCGCTATTTCCAGAACCGCACCGCGTTTCGCGCCATGTCCGGGGCACAAATTCCGATCCCGGAACATGCCGCCCTACTGCCCGCCGAGGCCGAGAAGTTCGATGAGGTGGTGGAAGGCCTGTGGCGGCGGCATCAAGTGTTGGTCATCGACTGCCCTGGGGCCGATACGCCACTGTCACGCAAGGCGCATGTGATCGCCGATACGCTGATTACGCCGCTCAACGATAGTTTCATCGACTTCGACGTGATCGGTCATGTCGATCCCGATACGCTGGCGGTGATCCGCCCCAGCACCTATGCTGAAATGGTATGGGAGCAGCGCAAACGTCGCGCAATGGGCCGCCTGCCGCCGCTGGATTGGATTGTGATGCGCAACCGCCTCGCCCATGTCGATGCGCGTAATAAGCAGTTGGTGGCGCAGGCGCTCGAAGCGCTGGCAGGGCGGGTGGGATTCCGCATTGCGCCTGGATTTTCCGAGCGTGTGATCTTCCGCGAACTGTTTTTGAAAGGGCTAACCCTGCTGGATCTGCGCGACGAAGGCGTGAATGCCCAGGTGTCGATGAGCCATGTCGCCGCCCGGCAGGAAGTGCGCGCGCTGCTCTCGGTCCTCAATCTGCCGGATTTGCCGACGCTTTCCAGCGAGTAGATTACTAAAGCTTAATCGCCCCGCGACTTGCGCCGTAATGGCGGGATGTGGCAAGTAAGCGGGCAATCGGGGCACCCCCTTTGGCGACTTGATGGGCCGCCGGATGCCGCGAGCTGTTATCCGAGGATTTCATGGCCGCACGCAAGGTCCGTAAAGCTGTTTTCCCCGTCGGCGGACTGGGAACCCGTTTCCTGCCAGCCACCAAGGCCATGCCGAAAGAAATGCTGCCGGTGGTCGATAAACCCTTGATCCAATACGCCGTGGAAGAGGCGCGCGACGCGGGGATCGAAGAGTTTATCTTCGTAACCGGGCGCGGCAAGGAAGCCATCGAAGATCATTTCGACCATTCGGCAGAATTGCAGAACGCGCTGCTCAGTCGGGGCAAGGATGATCTTTGGGGGCTTATTAAGGATATTCCGCTGGGGCCGGGGCGCATTGCCTATACCCGCCAGCCGGAACCTTTAGGCCTTGGCCATGCCGTCTGGTGCGCGCGGGCGCTGATTAATGGCGAACCCTTCGCGGTGCTGCTGGCCGACGATCTTATTCTGTCCGATCAGCCGTGCTTGAAGCAGATGATCGAAGCCTATGAGGATCTCGGCGGCTCGATGGTCGCAGTGATGGATGTGCCGAAGGAACATACCTCGCGCTACGGGATCCTCGATCCCGTATCGGACGATGGGCGCCTGGTGCAGGTGCGCGGCGTGGTGGAAAAGCCGAAGCCCGCGATGGCGCCGTCGAACCTTGCCATCATTGGCCGCTATATCCTCGATCCCGCCGTGCTGACCCATCTGGAGCGGCAAGATCGCGGCGCGGGCGGGGAAATCCAGCTAACCGATGCGCTGGCCGATGTGATCGACGAGCAGCCGTTCCACGGGCTGCGCTTTGAGGGGCGGCGTTTTGACTGCGGCGATAAGGTCGGCTTCCTCGAAGCCAATATCGCCTTCGCTTTGGACCGGGACGATATGTCGGACGCCGTCCGCCGTATTCTGGCCTCTTATACCGCGTAAATCGCGCCGGCTGCTGAATGGCGGCGCGCAGGAAAGGATCGTTTGATGCGGATTGCCATGATTGGGACCGGCTATGTCGGTCTGGTGTCGGGGGCGTGCTTTTCGGAATTCGGCGTGACGGTGACGTGCGTCGATAAGGATGTCAGCAAGATCGACCGGCTCAATCGCGGTGAGATTCCGATTTACGAGCCGGGTCTCGACAAGCTGGTCGAAACCAGCACCAAGGCCGGGCGGCTATTTTTCACCACCGACCTTAAAGCGGCGGTGGCGGAAGCCGACGCAGTGTTTATCGCCGTTGGTACGCCGTCGCGCCGGGGCGATGGGCACGCCGACCTCAGCTATGTGTACGCGGCGTCGAAGGAAATTGCCGAGGCGCTGGATGGTCATACGGTCGTCGTGACTAAATCGACCGTGCCGGTTGGCACCGGCCGGGAAGTGGAGCGGATTATCCGCGAAACCCGGCCTGATGCTGATTTCGATATCGTATCGAATCCTGAATTCCTGCGTGAAGGCTCGGCAATTGGCGATTTTATGCGCCCGGACCGGGTGGTGATCGGCGCGCGGACGGAACGGGCGCGCGAGGTGATGCGCGCCTTGTATCGCCCGCTCTATTTGATCGAAACCCCGATTGTGTTCACCTCGGTCGAGACCTCAGAACTGATTAAATATGCCGCCAATACGTTTCTGGCGGCCAAGATCACCTTCATCAACGAAATCGCCGATCTGTGCGAGAAGCTGGGGGCAGACGTTCACGATGTCGCCAAGGGCATCGGCCTTGATGGGCGCATCGGCAAGAAGTTCCTGCATCCTGGCCCCGGGTACGGCGGATCCTGCTTTCCGAAGGATACATTGGCGCTGGTGCGCACCGCCCAGGAAGCGGGGGCACCGCTGCGCATCATCGAAACCGTTGTGGATATCAACGATAAGCGCAAGCGCGCCATG
>CAZNVY010000002.1:48170-67364 GCA_964576605.1 uncultured Elstera sp.
GGGGTGACCTTCAAGCCGAATACCGACGATATGCGCGATAGCCCCAGCCTGGATATTATTCCGGCCCTGCAACAAGCCGGGGCAACGGTGCGCGCCTTTGACCCTGCGGGGATGCATGAGGCGGAAAAACTGCTGCCGGGGGTCGTTTGGTGCGATACCGCCTATGAAACCATGGGCGGGGCGGATGCCTTGGCGATCATCACCGAGTGGAACGAGTTCCGGGCGCTCGATCTGAAGCGGGTGAAAAGCCTGCTGAAATCGCCGATCTTGGTAGATTTGCGCAATATTTACGAACCCGAAATGATGGCGAATGCCGGGTTCCACTATACTTGCGTCGGGCGCGTTTCGTTGCCCCTCGCGCACTAAACGGGAAAGCCCGATATGAGCGCTTATCGTTTCGAGCCGACCATCCTGCGCGAATATGATATTCGCGGCATTGTGGGCAAAACCCTGTCCGGGGCCGATGCCCAGGCGCTCGGCCAGGCTTTCGCAACCTATGTGATCGAGCAATCGGGTGTCGCTGCGCCGCGCATCGCGGTCGGCTACGATGGGCGCTTAAGCTCGCCCGATCTAGAAGCCGCCCTGGTCGATGGGATGATGAGCACGGGGGCACAGGTCGTGCGCGTCGGTCTGGGTCCGACGCCAATGCTCTATTACGCCGCCGCCTCGGAAAAGTTGGAAGCCGGGATGATGATTACCGGCTCGCACAACCCGCCCGATTATAACGGCTTCAAAATGATGCTGATGGGTGGCCCGGTTTACGGCAAGATGATCCAGGACATCGGCCAGATTGCCGCCGATGGCCGCTTTAAGAAGGGCACTGGGTCATCGATCTCGCTCGATCTGATAGATCGTTACGTTTCCAGACTAATCGAGGATTTCAGAGGCAGTCCGCTGACGGTGGTTTGGGATGCCGGGAATGGCGCGGCGGGCGTTGCGATGGAAAAGCTCACCCGGAAGCTGCCGGGGCGGCATATTCTGCTGAACGAAGTGATCGACGGCACCTTCCCTGCTCATCACCCCGACCCGACCGAAGAAAAGAACCTGGTGCAGTTGAAGGCGGCGGTGGCCGAGCATCAGGCCGATCTGGGGATTGCCTTTGACGGCGACGGCGACCGCATTGGTTTGATCGACGGCCAGGGCCGCGTGCTCTGGGGCGATCAGATCCTGGCGCTCTTGGCCCGTCCGGTGTTGGCGACCCTGCCCGGCGCGACGATCATTGCCGATGTGAAGGCCAGCCAAGTGCTGTTCGACGAAGTGGCCCGCCTGGGCGGTGCGCCAATGATGTGGGCGACCGGCCATTCGCTGATTAAGAAGCAGATGAAAATCACCGGCGCGCCGCTCGCGGGTGAAATGTCCGGCCATATTTTCTTTGCCGACCGCTATTTCGGCTTCGATGACGCGCTTTATGCTGCCGTTCGGGTACTGGAAACCGTGGCCTGGGCCGGCAAGCCGCTGGCAACCCTGCGCGACGAACTGCCGACGCGGGTAAACACGCCGGAACTGCGCTTCCCCTGCGCCGATACGCGGAAATTTGCGGTCGTTACGGAAGTGAAAGAACGGCTTTCCCAGGCCGGGGCCAATGTTTCCACCGTCGATGGCGTGCGGGTGAACACGGCGGACGGCTGATGGTTGCTGCGCGCCTCCAACACCCAGGACGTGCTGGTCGCCCGCTGCGAAGCGGCCGATGCGGCGGGGCTGGAGCGGTTGAAGGCGGAACTGCTGGCCGCCCTCGCCCCCAGCGGCGTAACGCCGCCGCAGTTCTGATCCGGGGCCGCTGATGGCACCGGGTGACATAGTTTCCCGGTGCCTGTCGGCGGACGCACTATTATTAGCCGCGACTCTCCTTATCTGGGGGATCGCGGCTTTTTGCCGACGCGCTAACGCAGTACCGGCCTCTAAAGCGGGTCGGTACCCTACGGGTCTTGAAGCGAATTGCGGCGGATTAGAACGCAACCGTAAGCGCCGTCCAACTCTCAGGCAGATAGTCCAAAACAATCGCCTCCAGGCGCTTATCCGCCCCGGTCAAGACGGCGAGGCCGGTCAGCAGCATGACACCCCCCATGCCTTTTTTCAGTCTGCCGGATTGGTTCATTAGCGCAGGGCGTACGCGGGCGAGCGCTTGCCGGGAGGCATAAGCAACCCCGAGGAGGGGCAGCGACGCCCCGATGCCGAACAAGGCCAACAGTCCGCCGCCCGTTAAAGCCCCGCCTTCGCTCGCGGCGAGCGCCAATGTTCCCGCAAGGAAAGGCCCGGAACACGGGCTCCAAACCAGTCCAAGCGTGCTGCCTATAAGGAAGGCGCCCCCGACACCGGTACCAGTGCGGCCCGCGCCCATATGGGCGGCGCGATTGGCAAGCGGGGCAATCCATTGGGCAAACGCGCGCTCTAGCACGGGCAGCCCTAAAATCAGCCCAAAGAGCATCATGAGCGCCCCGCCAATTGGCCGCAGACGGTCGGTATCAAGACCAATTTGCGCCCCGAAGCCCCCAACGATACCACCCAATAGCACGAACGAGAGGGTTAGGCCTGCCGCCATTGCGACAGGTGCCACCGGATGGCGCGCTGTGGCGCTGCCAACAACCAAGGGCAGAAGCGGGAAGACACAGGGGCTGAGGGTCGTCAATCCCCCCGCCAGCAGGCTCACCCCCGCGTCAGCGATGCCGACCATGCTATAGGGCCGATTTCAGCGCTTTTTTAAGGGCTTCACGATCGGTTACCCCCGCAAGGCGCGCGGTTTCTTGACCGCCCTTGTAAACGATCAGGGTCGATTGGGTGCGAACATTCAGGCTGCGCTTAAGCTCTGTTTCCGTATCGTAATTAACCGTCAGGATGGTCACATCCAATCCTGCCTCTGCCGCAAGCGCCTGGAACGCCTTAGCTTGGGCGCGGCAGGTCGGGCACCAATCGGCATGAAAATGCAGAGCAATCGGCTTTCCGGCCTGTTTTGCCTCGGTGAGGGCCGGGGCCGAATAGGGTTTGGTCTCCAGCGCTGCCACAGGGGCGGCGCCAAAACCGAGCAGGGCAACGAGCAGGGCGGCGGCGAGCTTCATCAAGGGCCTCCAGAATATTAAGGAACACGCCTTTGCTTCGTCACCGCCCCGGAAAAGGTTACAGGTCGCTATGTAGTCCGACGCGGTTGCCTTCGCTATCGCGGATATGGGCGAAGAAGCCCATCCCCGGCGGCAGGGCGATTTTCGGCGTCACCACGCTGCCGCCGAGGGCGGTCACCTGGGCCAACATGTCATCCAGCTTGCCATCGGCGTTCAGATAAATCACCGGGCCATCGGCGGCGGGGCGGTACATCGGGCCGTGGATGACGCAGCCGGAGAGGGCGGGCTGTTCGTAGGGGAAAATCCCCAGCGTGCCGCTGCCGATATTTTCCCGGCGCAGGCTGACGCCGAACAAGGCTTCATAGAAGGCGGTGGCCCGGTCGAAATCGATGGACGGGATTTCAAACCAAACGGCGACATTGGTACGGGACATGAGTGTGCTCCTGATTAAGCGATTGCGGTAAGATTGGCGGCGATGAGGTCGAGATCGGCCCCCGTCGCCGGAAACAGGCCGAAGCGGAAGGCATAGCCCCAGGATCGGCGGTTTTGGGTGAAGGAGAGGCGATCGAGCAGCGGTTGGATCGGGGCGCGGCCCTTGGCCTGCCAGATCACATCGCGGCGGAAGGGGTGAAAATCTTCGGCCAGTTCGACCTGGTAGACCGATCCCTCCGCCACTGTTCCCAAGGCGGTGAAGGCTTGGCAGGCGTCACCGCGCGGGCCGTTGCGGTTGAAGGTGATGGTGGGGGAGTAATAGGCCACGCGGTCGCCGGGTTTAATCCGGCGCAGCGGGGCAGATTTACCGTGGCAGACCTGCATGATGCCCCAGGCAAGGCCGTTCGCCACATGTTCGGCGCAGGCCACGGCGATCCAATGGGCGGGCGGTTGGTCGGGGAAGGGCAGCATCGCATCCTCTCGCGTCGGTGAGTGTCGGCGGCGCCGACGAGAGAAAGATGCGCTGGGGCTGTGTCAGTTTCTGTCAGGAGCGCGCAGGCGCGTCCGGGTCGGGGATATTCAGGGTACGGCGCCAGCGGGCCATCAGCGCCCGCCGCCGCACGGGGGGGCGGTCGGGCAAGGGGTTGAGCGCCTGTATGCGGTCGAGCCGGAAGTGGCGATAGTCTTGGCGGCTTTCGCACCAGGCGGCGAGCACCCGCACATCGCGGAAGAACGCCAGCGCAATCGGCCAGATCGTGCGGCGGCTCATCGCATCGCCCTTGTCGCGGTAGGTCAGGTCGAGCTTGCGTTCCTCCCGCAGGGCCGTCCGCAGGATCGGCAGAGAGAAGCTTTCGGCCAGGGCAGGTGCCGGGTCGGTCGCGGCGAAAGTGGGAACGATCATGCCGGTCCCCGCCATATGGTCGCGCAGGTCGGTCGGCAAAACCGCCTCGATCTTCGCCAGCGCCTGCTTGGCCGCGCGGGCAAGATCGGCGTCGGATTGGCGCGCGACCCATTGCATCCCCAAGACCAGGGCTTCCAACTCCACTTCCGCGAACATCAAGGGCGGCAGCAGGAAGCCGGGTTTCAGCACATAGCCAAGGCCCGCCTCCCCCTCGATACGCGCGCCTTGCTCGGTCAGCGTGCCGATGTCGCGGTAGATGGTGCGAACGGAAACGCCCAATTCCTCCGCCAAAGCCGCCGCCGTCACCGGATAGCGGTAGCGGCGCAGGGCTTCGACGAGGGTGAAAAGGCGGTGGCTGCGGCTCATGGGGCGGCAGTTTACGGTAAAGCGGCCAGCCAGTCGCGCAGCATTGCCCGCCCGGCAGCGGTTGCACCGGGGCCGAAGCGGGCGGCATCGGCGCGCAGTTTGGGGATATCGATCCCGGCCCCGGCCAGTTCGGCGGCATGACCAACCAACCAGCGCTCGAACCCATGCTCCCAGCCCTCAGGATGGCATTGAAAGCCGAGGATCGTCGGCCCTAGGGCGAAGGTTTGATTGGCACAGAGCGCCGTTGCGGCAAGCCGCTCGGCCCCCGCTGGAATATCGAAGGCATCGCCATGCCAATGCAGCAGGGGCACCCCATCAAGCGCCGCCAGTGGGCTTGCTGCGCCGGAGGCGGTGAGCGTGAGCGGTCCCCAGCCGATTTCTTTAAGACCGGTCGGGGCAACCTTCGCCCCCAGGGCGCGGGCCATCAATTGCGCGCCGAGGCAAATTCCCAGCGTCGGACGGCGGGCTGTAAGGCGGGCGGTTAGCAGGGCAATTTCAGCCGCGAGGAACGGATAAATCGTCTCCTCATAGGCACCAATCGGGCCGCCGAGGACGATCAGCAGGTCATCCGCCAGCGGGTCAAGCCCGGATATGGGATCGACGGTGGGATCGCGGTAGGTGATCGCATAGCCCGCTTCCGCCAAAGGATCGGCAAAACTGCCCAAGTCTTCAAAAGCGATATGGCGCAGGACTAGCGCGGTTTTGCTCATAGGGTGCATCCTTCTGGGGTACAGACGGTGGTCTTGGTGGCGAGAGGCGGCGGCGCTTCGGCCAGCAGGGCACCAATTTGGGCACCGAGCCACAAATCGTCGACATGCCCGAAGCGTTTGGCGCGTAGCATCCCCTGGCGGTCGATCAAGATCAGGCTGGGCGTGCCTTGCAGATCATAGGCGGCCATCGTTTGGGGGAGAGGCTTGCCCGGTAGGTCAATGCCGATGGGAAAGCGCAGCCGATATTCGTGGATGAACGCCCGCAGGGCGGTTTCGCCCTGGGCCGCGTGATGCTCGAACACCGTATGCAGGCCGATCACAGCGACCTGATCGGTGGGAAACAGCGCCGCCGCGCGGGCAAGCTGCGGTAACCCCGCCTGCACGCAGCCTGGGCACAGCATCTGAAAACTACCGAGCAGGATAATCCGCCCGCGCAAACTGTCCAACGACAGCGGATCGGGCGAGTTCAGCCAGGTTTCAATGGACCAAGCGGGGGCGGGGCGCAGGCGGGGCATGATGATCTCCTCCCTAAACCTTAGGGTTTAACCGAACCGGGAAGGCTGAGAGTGCCGGAGGCGACCTTGAACACGGCGTTCACGCACAGCAGTGGCGCGTGCAGATTACCGTTGACCTTGAGGCCTGCCGTCACCCCATCGAACTTGAAATCGGCGGGCGCGCCGATGGCGGCTTTCGGAACGCGCACTTCCACCGCCTCGCCTGTGAAGACCGGCGGATAGTCGGGGCTGTCGATCAGCAGCGGCACCCCCGGCCAAGTTTCCGGCAGCTTGGGTTTGCTCCCCGCCGGGATATCGCGGACCTTAAGGCCGCCGCCGCAGGCTTTGTCTTCGGCCAGCACAACCCAGTGGGAATGCCAGACGTGGCGGTTTTTGGCCCCTTTGGCACCATCGTCAAAATCCGGGTGGAAGGTCACGGCGAGGGCAACAATCCCTTGATCCTGGGCAAAGCCGATGGCGCCGCTGTTCAGGCTGGTCGGCCAGACATAGGCATAGACGTCCGATCCGGCGAACTGCCCGGTGGCCGCTGGACGGGACGCCCCCGCCTCGGCCCGCACCTGACTGCGGAAGACGAGGTGCGCCCCCTCGCTGCGGATGCTGGTTTCGACCAGATCGAAGGGCGCGGCCACGGCGGCGGCTGGGGCGCTGGTAATGCCCTGGGCGGCGACAGGCAAAGCGAGGGCGGTCGCGGCCATAAAGGCCGCGCTGGCAAGAGTTTTCATTGGGATTTCCTTAGATTAGATCGGCAGAGACGGCGGCGGGGCGTTGAGGAAGGTCAGCCACGCCGCTTCGGCGGCGTCGGGCGCGGCGGGCTGCTGTTCGGGACAGTCGAGCCTTAGGTGCCGGTCGCCGAAGGGGGCATTCACCAGGGCGCAATGGTGCGGGGTCTCCGCATCGGCGTGCGCATTCGGCCTAAAATGAGTACAGGTGATACACAGGCGCCCCGGCGTGATCATGCCGCTGACCTGCATCTGCCGGATCATCTTCAGGATAACCCGGTAGAAGATCGCCTGTTCCTGGGGGGGCAGCTCGGCCACAGTTTGTAGCAGCGCATCCGGCCAATCGGCGATGGTGGCGAGCAGAGCGAAGCCCGCATCGGTGATCGCAATCCGTTTGGCGCGCCCATCCTGGGGGTCGGGGTTTTGCACGGCCAGCCCGCGCGCCAGCAGCGGTTGCAGGGCTTCCGTCATCGCGGGGGCTTTGATCGCCAGCGATTGCGCAAGCAGGCTAGGGCGCATCCCCTCCGCCTGATTGCGCAGCCGTGCGAGGATTTGGCTTTGCGTCGGCGAGAGACCGTGCGGGGCGGCCCCCTGCTGGGCATTGATCTTTAAGGCCAGCGCCAGCCGCGACAGACCGGCAGCGACGCGCAGGCCAATCGGATCGTTGATCTTGTCGAACGGGGTTTCCATCGTGGCGGCTCCTATGCTTCGGTTACCGAAATAGACCGGCGCGAAGTTGGAGTCAAGTTGCTTTGGTTGCCGAAGTATATTTTTCTACAGAAACCCGATCCAACGGCCAGCGACCAGGGTTGCAAGCCATAGTAGACCGGACAGAAGCGCGACACAGCGAACCGAAAGTGGGATTGGCCCGCCGCGCAGGGCAGCCCGGAAGCCGGGGTTAGCGTGCTGGATCGCGATTAACCCGGCGAGTGCGGCCAAAAGGCCGAGCTTTATTAAGAAAGCGCCATTCGCCAAATAGTCGGCAGGTTTGACCGCGACTAGGGCAAGCCCCGTGATCAGCGCGAGGGCGACGCCCACCCCCGCCGCACGGACTAAGAACGGCCCGATGACGGGCACAGGGGGATGGCGCAAGACGCCGATCAGCCGCAGATCAAGCGGTAGGATCGCGCCCAAGATTAGGCCGATCCCCAGGATATGGGCGGCATTGACACAGAGATAAAAATTAGGCTCTCCGCGCAGCGCTACCGCGAGGGCGCTTCCCGCCAACCAATCGGAGGCCCCCATGTTAGGGCTGTCGAATCCGCTCCGGGTACATATCGTAATTCTTTCCGGCGATGATGATGCGCACCGCTTTCATGTGATTGGCTTTTTTATCCAGCGAGCGGTTGCCCAGCACCTGGATTGCATCGCCTGGCTTCGCGGTCTCGCCAGTGAAGCCGGAGCGGGCGGTTTGGTTGGGGTTCCCAAGATCGACCTGCCAGACCGCGCCGTCAGCGGCCTTGACGTGCAGCGTCGGATGCGGCGGGGCCATCGAAATCCGCTCGATGGTGCCGGTTAGCTCGAAGGGTTCGCTTTCCGCCCACGACCAACCGTGATGGGCCGCGGCGGGGGGGATGGACCCGGCGGTAAACACCAAGCCCAGGCATAGGGCGGCGGCAATAGTGGAAGGGCGACGGGGGGGCATGGCACGCAACCTCGCATCAGGATCGACTAGTCCTAACCTGGGAGGATTGCGGGGAGCGCGCAAGAGGCCCCCCGACAAAAACCCTAATCGTAGCGTAGCTCCGTCGCCTTGCCGCGGAAGACGAAATAGGCAAAGGCGCTATAGCCGATGATGGCGGGTAGAACGAAGAGCGCGCCAATCAGCATAATCATCAGGCTTTCCGGGGCGCTGGCGGCGGCGAAGATCGTCAGCTTCTCCGGCACCACATAGGGGAAGAAAGAATAGGCGAGGCCAAAGAAGGCCAGCGTGTAGATCCCCACTGCCCCGGCAAAGGGCACCCAGGCGAACCGGTCGGACCCGGTCGGCAGGTGGCGCAGCACGATCCATACCCCGGTGATGAGCGCGGCACAGCCCAACGGCAGCGGGGCCAGCAGAATGAAGTTCGGCAGGCTGAACCATCTCTCGAAAATCCGCGCGCTGACCCAGGGGCTGGCGACGGAGACGGCGGCAAGCCCAAGCACGAGAAAGCCAAGCCCAACCCGCGCCCAGCGCACCGCCTGCCGCTGCAAAGCGCCCTCGGTCTTATAGATCAGCCAGGTCGCGCCGATGAAGGCATAGCTGGCGGCGAGGCAGACGGCGGTGAGGGTTGCGAACCCATAGGTCGCCGGGGCATCCTTAAGACCCATGACATAGAAGCCCAGCATCCAGCCCTGCGAGAGGGCGGTCATTAGCGATCCCGCGAAAAAGGCACCGTTCCACCAGCCCTTTTGGGTGGGTTTCACCTTAGCGCGAAACTCGAAAGCAACGCCGCGCAGGATCAGACCGATCAGCATCACCAGCACCGGCAGGTAAAGGGCGGTCAGGATCAGCCCGTGCGCGGCGGGAAAGGCCACCAGCAGCAGCCCAACCGCCAGCACCAACCAGGTTTCGTTGGCGTCCCAGAAGGGGCCGATGGCGGCGATCATCCGGTCTTTCTCGGCAGGATCGGCGGCGGCGAACAGCAGCCCGACGCCGAGATCATACCCGTCGAGCACGACATAGATCAGGATGGCGAGGCCCATCAGCCCGGCAAATACCAGGGGCAGCCAGACCGCAGGATCGCCGAATAAGGTCAGCATGGTCGTTACTCCGCCGCAGCCGGATAAACGCGACCCATGGGGGCGGGGGTGATGCCCCCCGCTTTGCGGGCCAGATAGAACAGCGCGCTGATATAGGCCGTCAGCAGCACGGCATAGACGGTCAGGTAAGCGGTCAGCGACAGGCCCAAGATCGGTGCCGGGATCGGGGCGGCGGCTTGGGCGGTGGTCAGAACCCCCGTCACCAGCCACGGCTGGCGGCCGATTTCGGTGACGTACCAGCCCGCGAGGGTGGCAATCCAGCCGGAAAAGCTCATGGTGACGAAGGCGCGCGCCAGCCAGGGCGTTAGGCGACCCTTGCGGGTTAAGACGTAAGCCCCCAGCCAGGAGAGCGCGAGCATGGCGAGGCCGGTGCCGACCATCACGCGGAAGCCGAAGAACACGGGCTTCACCGGCGGATGGCTGCCGATATAGTCATTGAGGCCCGGAACGACGCCGTCCACATCATGTTTCAGGATCAGGCTGGCGAGACCGGGAATACCGAGTTCTGCTTTATTCTCCCGCGCCGCTTCATCCGGCCAGGCGAAGAGCAGCAGCGGCACCTTCGGCCCGGTTTCCCAATTGCCCTCCATCGCCGCCACCTTCTGGGGCTGATGCTCCAGCGTATTCAGCCCGTGCATATCACCGACGAGGATTTGCACCGGAATGAGCAGCGCGGCAAGCCAAACGCCGGTTTTAAGCGCGGCCTGCACGGCGGGGCTGCGGTCGCCCTTCAGCCAGCGATAGGCCGATAGACCGGCGATCAGGAAGGCGACGGTGAGGGCGGAGGCGATCAGCATATGGGTGAGCCGGTAGGGCATCGACGGGTTGAAGACGATGGCCAGCCAATCGGTGGCATGGGCCACGCCGTCGCGCATCTCGAAGCCCTGAGGCGTTTGCATCCAGGAATTCAGCACGATGATCCAGAAGGCGGAGAGGGTGGTGCCGAAGGCAACCAGGAACGTCGCCAGCGTATGCACCCAGCCCGCGACCTTGCGGAAGCCGAACAGCATAATGCCCAGAAAAACCGCTTCCAGGAAAAAGGCTGTCATCACCTCATAGGCCAGCAACGGCCCGGCGATATTGCCAACGGTTTCCATAAAGCCCGGCCAATTGGTGCCGAACTGAAAGCTCATGGTAATGCCGGACACGACCCCCATCGCGAAGGAGAGAGCGAAGATTTTCACCCAGAAGCCATAGGCCGCCATCCACTTCATATCGCCGGTTCGGGTGTAGCGCCATTTGAAGAACAGCAGCACCCAGCCAAGCGCAATGGTGATGGTGGGAAACAGGATGTGAAAGGAGATATTGGCGCCAAATTGTATCCGCGCCAGTAGGGTGGGGTCCATCGTCAGTCCCTCCGCGGGTCGAGATCGGAATCGTAGGGTGTTTCGCTGGCCGGGGCGGCAGGTTTGCTGCGGCGACCGGGCAAACTGGTGAGCTTGTCTTTGATTTCGAGAATCTTTTGCACGCGCGCGCCGAGCGAGAGCAGCATCACCAGCCGGTCGGTATCGAGGCCCTGCACGTCGCCATACCAGCGGGTCAGCAGCTCGATGAGATCGTGCATCTCGCGCATCCGGCCCTGGGCGTGGCGCTCGTCGGCATTGGCCGGGGTCTGCATCAAAAGTTCGCGCAGCATCGAGAGGGTGGGGTCCACCTCGCGCTTTTTACGCTCTTCGGCTAGGGTGCGGACGATGGCCCAAATATCGTCGGGCGTCGTGAAATAGTCGCGCCGGTCGCCGGGCTTATGCACCAGTCGCACCAAGTTCCAAGTCTGAAGCTCCTTCAGCCCCATGCTGACGTTGGAGCGGGAGAAGCCGAGCTTCTCCATAATCTGATCGGCGTTGAGCGGTTCTGACGCCGCGAACAGCAGGGCATAGATCTGCCCGACCGTGCGGTTGATGCCCCAGCGGCTGCCCATTTCGCCGAAATGCAGCACGAAGGATTGAAGAAGCGGAGAAAGGTTCATCGGCCTATTCCGTAATTTCAGGAATTTCTGAAATTACTATACCTAAAAAAACCACCCGGCAAGGGGGCGGTGACGAAATTTGAGCGACTGACGACGCGGTGCCGATTGAGTGCTTTGGTGTTAAATTTAATTAAAAAACAATGTATTTAGGACAGCAATAAGATCAGACTGATCTTACTGCCGATAGCAGGGGATTAAACGTTCACCGGTTCAGACTCCGGCGCAGCTTCGGTGCTGTTTTCACGCAACACATAGCCCCGGCCCCAAACGGTTTCGATATAATTATCGCCGCCGGTGGCCGTGCTCAGTTTCTTACGCAGCTTACACACGAACACGTCGATAATCTTCAGTTCCGGCTCGTCGATGCCGCCGTAGAGATGGTTCAGGAACATTTCCTTGGTCAGCGTCGTGCCTTTGCGCAGCGCCAAGAGTTCCAGAATGCCATATTCCTTGCCGGTTAGATGCAGCGGCTTACCGTCCACATCGGCAGTCTTGGTATCGAGATTGACGGTCAGGCGGCCGGTGCGGATGACCGAGTCCGAATGGCCCTTGGCGCGGCGAACGATGGCTTGAATACGGGCCACCAACTCGCGCTTATCGAAGGGTTTCGTCAGATAATCATCGGCCCCGAAGCCCAGGCCCTTGATCTTGTGATCGAGTTCCGACAGGCCGGATAGGATCAAAATTGGGGTGCGTACCCGCGCCTGACGGAAGCGGCGCAGCACCTCGTACCCGTCAATATCCGGCAGGATTAGGTCCAGCAGGATAATGTCGTAATCATAGAGTTTACCGATCTCAACGCCATCTTCGCCAAGGTCGGTGGTATCGACAATATAGCCGGCCGACGAGAGCATCAGTGCGATGCTTTTCGAGGTCGCGGCATCATCCTCCACTAAGAGAATGCGCATGATGTCCCCCACCAAAAGCGGGCTGCCCAACAGCCCTCCAGATTGGTTAATTCCCGTTAACTCTCCCTAATTTTCGGACTAAAAGCAAGGAGATATGCGCGCCGCGTGCTGCTCTTGTCATTTCCTTTCTTGGGTGAATCGGCTATTCTCCAAGCCGATCAAAGGGGAGCAGCGCGATGCTGATCGATAATCTTATCTCCAACCTAGGCCGGATGGCCGACCATGTGCTGCACGGGCGCGTCGTTGGTGTGCTGGGCATGATGGTCGAAATCGGTGGGGTGCAGCGCGCTTTGTCGGTGGGCGATCGGGTCACGATCATCGCACGCGGCGACCGGCGCGTTCCGGCGGAAATTGTTGGCTTTAAGGGCGAACGCGCCCTGGCAATGCCCTTCGGCACGCTGGACGGTGTTGGCCTCGGCTGCCGGGCCGAGATTGCGCAGACCGATCCGGTGATCTATCCGCACGAAAGCTGGCTGGGCCGGGTCGTCGGCAGCATGGGCGAGCCGATTGACGATCTGGGGCCGTTGCACGCCGGTCAGATCGCCTATCCGCTGCGTAACGCCCCACCGCCCGCGCATCAACGCCAGCGCGTGGCGGGAAAGATCGATATGGGCGTGCGCGCGCTCAATCAGTTTCTGACCTGCTGCAACGGTCAGCGTATGGGGATTTTCGCGGGGTCCGGCGTCGGTAAATCGGTGCTGATGTCGATGATTGCGCGCTATACCTCCGCCGATGTCATCGTGATCGGCCTGATCGGCGAGCGCGGGCGCGAGGTGCAGGACTTTATTCACGAAGACCTGGGGGAAGAGGGGCTGGCGCGCTCGGTCCTCGTCGTTGCCACCTCCGACCAGCCGCCGCTGATGCGCCGCCAAGCGGCCTATCTCACGCTGGCGGTGGCCGAATATTTCCGCGATCAGGGTAAGAATGTCCTTTGCCTGATGGATAGCGTCACCCGCTTTGCCATGGCCCAGCGTGAAATCGGCCTATCGGTCGGTGAACCGCCCGCCAGCAAGGGGTATACGCCGTCGGTTTTCGCCGAGCTGCCGCGCCTCTTGGAGCGGGCCGGGCCGGGGCTGCGCGGGTCGGGGTCGATCACGGGTCTGTTCACGGTTCTGGTTGAGGGTGATGACCATAACGAGCCGATTTCAGACGCGGTGCGCGGTATTCTCGACGGGCATATCGTGCTGGAACGCGCCATTGCTGATCGGGGCCGTTATCCCGCGATTAATATCTTGCGCTCGGTTAGCCGCGTCATGCCCGGCTGTAATACCGATGATGAGAATGCCGTGGTTTCCCGCGCCCGGCAGATGCTGGCGGCCTATGAGGATATGGCGGAAATGATCCGCTTAGGAGCCTATCGCCCTGGCTCCGACCCGAAGACCGACGAGGCGATGCGCTATTACCCGCTGATCGAACAGTTCCTGGCGCAAGGCAAGCGCGAGCGCGGCGATCTGGTACAAGGCTATTACCAACTGGCCGATATTCTAAATAGCGGCGGTGTTGGGTGAGCAAGAGCCTGAAACCGCTGATCCGCTACCGCAAGTTCGAGTTGGACCAGCGGCGGCGCGAATTGCGGGCGCTCGAAGATTTAGCGGCGCAGATCGACGCTTCGATTGTCGCACTAGATGAGGAAGTGACGAACGAGCGCCGCCTGGCGGCGAACGATATGCTGCTGGCCCGCTATTGGCCGACCTATGCCGAATGGGCGCGCGGTCGGCGGGAGGAATTAGTGCAAAACCGGCTTCAGGTCGGCGAGCAGATCGTGAAAGCGGAAGAGGCGGTGACCGACGCTTACCGCGAACTGAAAAAATACGAAGTGGCGGAAGCCAACCGCGTCGCCCGCGAGAAGGCGGAGATGGACCGCCGGGCGCAGATCCGCCTTGATGAAATCGCACAGGTCGCGCATCAGCGCAAAGATGCCTGAAAAACCAATCAGCAATCCTGATTTTGTTATTGGATTCTGTCGTTCGGCGGCAGGATTGGGTCATGAATATATAAAAGTTAATCCATAGTAAAAAATACAAACAGTTTTAGAAAACTCCGATAAAATATTCATAGATTAATAATCTTGACTAAAGACAAGCCGTCCTAATAGGGTCCGCGCCGATTGGGATTTTATCTTTGGGAGCCGACAGTGACAAAGATGAGCATCGGGGCGCGGGTTAAGTTTGGGTTAATCGTAATCTGTCTGTGTGTCTTTGCCCTGGCGGTGCAGATACTCTGGTCGCAGGTTGCGATTGTTTCGTCGAAAAACCGTGCATCGGATTCTGCCGCGGTGTTTGCCGATACGCTGCGGATGGTGGAAGTCTTGGCGCTAGAGCGCGGCCCCTCCAATAATCTGCTGGCGGCCCCGAATGCCGCCGACCCGGCGGCTTTGGCGAAATTGGCCGACGCGCGCAAGACCACCGATGCGACCATCGAGAAAGTCGCGAGCGCCCTGACCGCCCTGGGCCAACCGGCGATGATTGAGGCCTTGGCCGCCGTCAAGCGCGACTTGGCTGCGATTCGCGCCGCCGTCGATGCCGATGTGGCAAAGCCGCGCAGCCAACGGGGCGATATCGTGCTGGGGTACTTCCAGCGCATGTTCGCGCTCGGCACGCAGACCGATACGATCCTGAACGAGCTGGAAGCGCGTACGACGATTGCCGATCCGTCCGTCGCCGCCCTCAATACTCTCGCGCGCCTAGCCGCCGATATGCGCGAAAGCGCTGGGCAGCAAGCCGCCACCCTGGGTACCGGCATGACGGCCCAGCGCCCGCTGCTGCCCGTCGAAGCGGATCGGGTGGAACAACTCCGCGGTCGGGTGGAAACCCTAGCCGAGCGGTTGCGCAATGGGATCGCCCAAGTGGGGGCCACGCCGGGCTTATTGGCTGCCCAGCGCGCCATGACCGACGGCTATATGACCAAGGGCCGCGCGATTGTCGCCAAGCATCTCGACGAATCGCGTGCTCAAACCCCTTATAGCAAAAGTGTGACCGAGATGGTGGCGGAGATTGTTCCGCAGCTGCAAAGCATTATGGCGCTGCGCGATACCGCCCTCGCCGAAAGCCGCACGCGCGCTGAAGCGGAAATCGCCGCCGCTTATCGCAACCTCGCCCTGGTGGCTTTGCTGGTACTGGTCACGGGGGGGGCGCTGCTGCGTTTGATCTTCTTAATGCAGCGGCAGTTGTTGGCCCCGCTTTTTACCCTGACCGATACGGTGGCAATTCTGGCCGATGGGCAGCGCGGGCAGACGGTGCCCTTTATTGATCGGCAGAATGAAATTGGGCGTATGGCCAAAGCCATCGAAGACCTGCGCCTGAAAGCCATCGAGGCCGACCAACTGCACGACGCGCAGGTCCGCGAGCAAGCGGCGAAGCTGGAGCGTCAACAGAAGGTAGAGGCCTTTATTGCCAGCTTTGGAGCCGGAACCGCGCAGATCCTAACCGCCATGACCGCCGCGGCCGACCAAATGCAATCGACCGCCAATGTGATGAGCACCACCGCCACCCAGACCGACGATCAGGCAGCGGCGGTGGCGGCGGCCTCCGAACAAGCTTCGGCCAATGTGCAGACCGTGGCCGCCGCGTCGGAAGAACTCAGCAGCTCGATCCGCGAAATCAGCCGTCAGGTCCAGGAAAGCGCCTCTATCGCCCTGAAGGCCACCGACGAAGCGGCGCGCACGGTCTCCCAGGTTCAGCACCTTAGCGATGCCGCCCAGCGGATTGGCGAAGTGGTGACCCTGATTAATGGTATCGCCGCGCAGACCAATCTATTGGCGCTGAATGCCACCATTGAAGCGGCGCGGGCTGGGGAAGCAGGTAAGGGCTTTGCCGTGGTGGCGGCGGAAGTGAAGAGCCTAGCGCAGCAAACGGCGAAAGCGACCGAGGAAATCGCCGCGCAAGTTTCTGGTGTGCAGTCCGAAACCTCGGCGGTGGTCGGGGCGATCGAGGGAATCGGCAAGACTATCGATCGGATGAACGAGATTACCTCCACGGTCGCGGCGGCGGTCGAAGAACAAGGGACCGCCACACAAGAAATCACCCGGAATGTGCAACAGGCCGCGACCGGTACGCAGCATGTATCGGAAAATATCGCCCATGTCACCCTAGGCGCGGGGGAAACCAAGCAAGCGGCCCATGTCGTGCTGGAAGCCGCTGACCGGCTGACGTTGGCCGGCGATAGTTTGCGGGCAGAGATCACCCAGTTCCTGGGGAATATCCGCGCGGCCTAAGGTAAAAAGACAAAATAAAAGGCTGGTTGCCGTAACGCGGCGGCCAGCTTTTTACGTCAGGCCCTGGTGCGGGGTTGGCACTTCATAGGTCCAGACCCGAAAGGATTTCAGCACGTGCGGACCGAAGGAGTTAATCAGCGGAATATCCGCCGCATCCCGCCCCCGCGCGACAATAATGCGGCCAATACGGGGCTTATTATTGCGGGGATCGAACGTATACCAGGCACCGTCCAAAAACACTTCGATCCAGGCGCTGAAATCCATCGGATCGACGACAGGCACGCCAATATCGCCCAAATGCCCATTGATATACCGCGCCGGAATATTCAGACAGCGGCAGAAGGTTAAGGCGAGATGGGCGTAATCGCGGCAGACGCCGACCCGTTCGTGATAAACCTCGAAAGCGCTGCGGGTGGAGCGGGCTTGCATGTAATCAAAGCGGATATGCCGATGCACGAAGTCGCAAATCGCCTGCACCCGGCCCCAGCCCGGCGGTAGCGCCCCAAAGAGATCCCAGGCGATCTGGCTGAGTTTATCGGTCTCGCAATAGCGGCTTCCCATCAGATACACGAGGCATTCATTGGGAAGATCGGTTACGGTAACTTCTCGTGCCAAGGGGTTCACCCGGTCGAGCTGGCCACTATCTTCTAGTGTGGCATCGCCTGATATCGTTATATCGCCGGATGGGGCGACCAGGCGGCGGCAGAGGTTGCCGAAAAGGTCGTAATAGTCTTGAGTCGGCACCGGCGGGGTGATGGCAATCGTCTCCGTAACGCGAATATCGGCAACACGATCCGATGTGACCGATAGCAGGCACACAAGGGCGGTCGGTTGCGGGCAGGTTAGGGTAATTGCATAACCATAGCGGATGAACATGAGCGAGCCTCGGTCCAGTAGGGCAGGGCGTTGATCGAAGCTCTTCCCGGTAACCGCACGCCACCGGCTCAACGACACTGTAAAGGCTAGGCTTAAAGGATCGCTTCCGCAACTGTTACACCGCTTTTGGTATTTCTCTTTAACGGCGTTAAGTATGAAAATTCAGAGGGTTAGCCGCAGGTGCCGTTAAAACCGATGGCAGTGCGATAGAAGGCCTCTTTTCTAGAGCGGTTTTCATCTCATATGATGAAAAGCTCCCTCTGGATCCTGCCGGTGCCAAAGGGGGGCGGCAACCTTCCCCTTTCTCTAACCCCCTCCTCTCAAAAGTCTTTCGATTAGAATGAGCGACGATCTGAAAAACGGCCATCCCGGCACCAATACGGGGGTAGCGGTCAAGGCGAAGCCGAAGACCAAGAAACCCTCCATGTATAAAGTGCTCATGCTGAACGACGATTATACGCCGATGGAATTCGTCGTTCACGTTCTCGAAAGATTTTTCCAGAAGAATAAGGAAGAAGCCACGCGGATTATGCTGCACGTCCATCAGCGTGGCGTTGGGGTCTGTGGTGTTTTCACCTATGAGGTGGCGGAAACCAAAGTCACGGAAGTGATGGATTTCGCCCGCAGGCATCAGCACCCTTTGCAGTGCACCTTGGAGAAGGAGTAGCCTTTATGCTCTCGCGGAACCTTGAAAAGAGCCTGCACCTGGCCCTGGAACTTGCTAACAAGCGTCGGCACGAGTTTGCGACGCTCGAGCATCTCCTGATGGCTTTGACCGACGATCAAGATGCACTCGCCGTGTTCCGCGCCTGTGGGGTCGATCTCGACAAGCTGCGCCGCGACCTTACCAATTATCTCGATAATGAACTGGCGAATATCGTTACGGGCCGGACCGAGGATGCGAAGCCAACCTCTGGTTTCCAGCGCGTGGTCCAGCGCGCCGTGATCCATGTGCAATCGTCGGGCCGGGCGGAAGTGACCGGGGCGAATGTGCTGGTGGCGCTGTTTTCGGAACGCGAAAGCCACGCCGTCTATTTCCTGCAAGAACAGGATATGAGCCGGTTTGATGCGGTGAACTTCATCTCCCACGGTATCGCGAAAGTGCCGGGCCGCTCGGAAAACCGGCGCACGACAGGGGCCGAGGATGAAGCCGCCGCCGGGCCGACCAAGGAAGGCAAAGAGACGAAGAAGGGGCAGGAGGCGCTGGAAGCCTATTGCATCGACCTCAACAAAAAGGCCGCCGTCGGCAAGATCGATCCGCTGATCGGCCGCGAGGCCGAGGTGGAGCGGACGATCCAGATTCTCTGCCGCCGCACCAAGAATAATCCGCTGTACGTCGGCGATCCGGGGGTCGGGAAGACCGCGATTGCCGAAGGGCTGGCGAAACGCATCGTCGATGGCGATGTGCCGGACGTGCTGCGCACGGCGACGATTTTTGGCCTCGACATGGGCGCGCTGCTGGCGGGCACCCGCTATCGCGGCGATTTTGAAGAGCGGTTGAAACAGGTTCTGGGCGAGTTGGAAGCTCACCCCAACGCCGTGCTGTTCATCGATGAAATCCATACAATCATCGGCGCGGGGGCAACCTCTGGCGGGGCGATGGATGCGTCGAACCTGTTAAAGCCGGCGCTGGCATCGGGCCAGCTGCGCTGCATCGGCTCGACAACCTATAAGGAATACCGCAGCTACTTCGAGAAGGACCGGGCCTTGGTGCGCCGCTTCCAGAAGATCGATGTGGCGGAACCGTCGCTTGAGGATTCAATCAAGATCCTCAAGGGCCTCAAGCCCTACTA
>CAZNVY010000002.1:67374-91508 GCA_964576605.1 uncultured Elstera sp.
CATAAGGTGCGCTATACCAACGAAGCCATCCGCACGGCGGTAGAACTTTCGGCGCGCTATATTAATGATCGCAAACTACCCGATAAGGCGATTGATGTGATCGATGAAGTGGGGGCGGCGCAAATGCTGCTGCCGCTGTCCAAACGCAAAAAGACGATCACGGTAAAGGATGTGGAAAATGTGGTCGCCAAAATCGCCCGCATCCCGCCAAAGGCCGTTTCATCCGATGATCGGGAAGTGCTGAAGACCCTAGAGCGGGACCTTTCCACCGTGGTCTTCGGGCAAGATGCGGCGATCAAGACCTTGGCGGCGGCGATTAAGCTGGCCCGCGCCGGGCTGCGCGATGCGGAAAAACCGATCGGCAATTACCTTTTCTCTGGCCCGACCGGGGTTGGGAAAACCGAAGTGGCCCGGCAATTGGCCCGCCTGCTGGGCATCGAACTGAAGCGGTTCGATATGTCGGAATATATGGAACGGCATACGGTTAGCCGCCTGATCGGTGCCCCGCCGGGCTATGTGGGTTTCGATCAGGGCGGGCTGCTGACCGATGCGATCGACCAGACCCCCCATTGCGTGCTGCTGCTCGATGAAATCGAAAAGGCCCATCCGGACCTCTACAATATCTTGTTGCAGGTGATGGATCACGGCAAACTAACCGACCATAATGGTAAGACCGTCGATTTCCGCAACGTCATTCTCATTATGACGACCAATGCCGGGGCGGCCGATATGGCGAAGGCCGCGTTTGGTTTTGAGCGGGAACGGCGGATTGGCGAGGATAAGGAAGCGATCGAAAAACTCTTCACGCCGGAATTCCGCAACCGGCTGGATGCGATTGTGCCTTTCGCCAACCTAACCCCGGAAACCATGGATCGGGTGGTGGATAAGTTCATTATCCAGTTGGAAGCGCAACTGGCCGAACGCCATGTGCTGCTGGAAATGACCGATGCCGCCAAACTCTGGCTCTCGAAAAAAGGCTTCGATCCGCTGTATGGTGCCCGGCCCTTGGCCCGTGTGATCCAAGAGACGGTGAAAAAGCCGCTGGCGGAAGAACTGCTGTTCGGCAAACTCGCCCATGGAGGGCAGGTACAGGTCGATGTTGGCAGCGACGGGGAATTGACCTTCCTCGTCACCTCCGCCCCCGGTCGAAAGGCGACGGAGCCAGAAGCCGAGCTGGTTGAGTAGGCAAGAGTAAATAAGGGGCCGCTTACAAGAGCGGCCCCAAGCCTATCGGATGGGCGGCAGGCGCTATTCGTTCACAATCTGCCAGCGGCCATCCGGGCGGCGGCAGGCGCGACCGATCCCAGTTTCCGCCTTGCCCTCCACATAAATGGTCTGTTCATATTCTTTGCAGAGCGCGCCGCTTTGGTCCCGGCCTTCGCGCGTCGGCGTGAAGGTGCCGCGCGCCTCACCCTGATTCCAGGCAATCGATTGGCCGATCTGGCCGTGGTCGAGTGCTCGGTTGCGGGCCATCATCGCCTGCTCGCACTGGCCTTTATCGATGGAATTCCCCGCGAAGAAGCCCGCTGCGGCCCCGGCTAGCGCCCCAACGGCAATCGCCGCCCCCTGCGTGCTGCGTCCGGCCCCGCGGAAGGCCGATCCTAGGAACGCGCCGCCGGTGGCCCCCGCCAGGGTGCCGCCGATACGGCCCCAACCAAGCTCGCCACAGGAATCGCCCAATTGCCCCGATCCGCCGGGATTAGCCGCGCAGCCTGCCAGCAAAAGCGCGACAAGGCCAACGGCGGTAAGTTTGGTGCCGAACATTCTTTGTCCCCAAAAGACCCTGATAAGCCTCTCTAAACCCGAATCCTGTCGAAATTCCGGCGAGAAAGCCTAGGGCCGATTCCAGCAGAACCGGCCCTAGGGCACAACTTACCTTTCTGTCATCGCGCGGACAGAAACCTCAGGATAGAATATCGACGTAAAAGCCAATTCCTTCATATTTATATTGCGGAAGTGTTGCCATGATACTATCGCGTTCCGCCTCAGATGTTGTAAAGAAGTGTGATCCTGTTGCGGTGTTAAAGAAGCGGTATAGTTCTTCTTGAGGGCCGCTATCTCGTGTGTAGGCGCGGAAATTACTGCCTTGATATTCAAATTGTGGTAAGGTTTTTTGGATATTATCCCGCTCTGCTGTGCTAATTGTGTAGAAGTAAGCCCCGGTTGCTTTGTTCTGGAAGCGATAGACATCAAGCGCACTGCTGCCAGAGCCGGTAGCAAAGGCAAACCCTTCATCTTCCATCCGAAGATTATTCTGCCGAAGGGCATAGGTTTCTTCGTTTGATCCGGTGAAGAAATGGGTATTCGTTTCGGTATTGTAGAAACGATGAACCCCTTTGGTCATGCCGGCAGCGTCTTCAATCCAAAGACTTCTATCGGTGAAGCGTAACTGTTCAACCGAGAGGAAAGTATCGGTAAAGCCGTTTCCGGATACCGTATACCCGCCTGCGGCGGCGTTATAGGTAACCGTATAACTAGCCCTGGTGCCATTCAGGACAACTGTATCGGTTCCGGCACCCGCATGGAGCGTGATCGAACTTGGGACTTGGTCTTGATGAACCCGCAGAATGTCAGACTGGTTCGTGCCCACGCCAAGGTCGGCAAGAATGGCTTTTTCTAAACTTGTAACCGGGTAACGCAGGCCCGCGGAGAGAACCGATGAAAACAGCGAATTATGAGTACCGCCTGAAAGCCCCAAGTTGGAAAGGCTGCTATCCGAAAGCGGAATCGGGCTACCATAATATTTCAGAACATTTTCGCCGGAAAAATGCGGTTTTCCATTGATGTAGACGATACGGTCATCATAGGGGCTTGAATAATCGTTCGTCAGTTCGCGGTACGATACAACCCCCAGCCCATGCCCAACCATCGCAAGGGCAGCTGTATAAAAATCGAGTAGATGGGGCGAGGTTGATGTATCGGCATCAAAGGGGTTCGGGTCGATATAATAGTCGCTCAAGCGGCTGGCATTGAAGTAGATTTCTATATCTGCCCTGGAGCCATTGACGTCTTTACCTGTTCGTAATTGGTAAGTGACCGGGGATTCGACTTGATATTTATCTTTGCGAGCAACATAGATTTCGTTCGTTGGCCAAGAAAAGCCAATATAGTCATTGTCTTGCTTATAGACGATAATTTCGACTTGGGCCGAGGCGGTTCCCGCCAAAGCCTTAGACCATTCCGACATTGCCGCCTGAAAATTTGCTAGAACGCTAGCCCGTTGGGCACCAAGATAGCCCGACGTATCGCGGATTGTGAATGTGGCATTGATCGTCATATCAAAAAAACCTTATGGGGCGCGGAAGTGCGGCTAAGATATTAAAAATTTACTAATAGTCAATAGATGTTTCAAATGCGATCTAAATAGCAATAATACATTCGTACTCAAGGCAGCGTTGCGGTTGAAATTTAGTTGAGGGAGGAGGGATTATCCTATGATTTTGCATGATTATTACCGATCGTCCGCGGCCTATCGTTTGCGGATTGCCCTTAATCTGAAGGCAATCCCAGTGGAGCGAGCCTTTTGCCATCTGCGGCTTGGTGAACAGCATGGGGCGGCGTATCGGGCGATCAATCCGCAGGGATTAGTGCCAAGTTTGGCGGTGGAAGGGGGCGTGCTGACCCAATCGCTTGCTATTCTGGACTATCTGGAGGAAACCCATCCTACCCCGCCGCTTTTGCCCGCCGATCCCTGGGGGCGGGCGCGGGTCCGAAGCCTCGCGCAACTGATAGCCTGCGATATTCACCCGCTGAATAATTTACGGGTTCTGGCCTATCTAAAAGGACCTTTGGGGCTGTCACAACCTGACGTGCAGCACTGGATTGCCCATTGGATTACCGAAGGGTTTACGGCGCTGGAAACCCGCTTGTCCCGCGATGCGGAAACCGGGCAGTGGTGCCAGGGCGACACACCGGGCCTAGCGGACTGCCTCTTGATCCCCCAGCTTTATAATGCCCGCCGGTTTGCGGTGCCGCTGGAGGCCTATCCCACCCTGCTGCGCATCGAGGCGGAAGCGGTGGCGCATCCGGCCTTTGTCGCGGCGCATCCGGCCCGGCAACCGGATACGGAACCGGGGGCCTGAGTAAAAAGAAACCGCCCCGGAGGGGGCGGTTTCAAGCTGCAGCAGGGCTGGGTTAACGTTTCCACCAGCCGCGTTTCGGCGGTAGGGCGGTTTGATCGACATCGACGACCTTCACCGCCTCGGCCACCGCCAGATTTTCCTGCAGGGCGGGGGCGGCGCTTTCTGCCGGGGGCAGGGCAGGGGCCGGGGCAACCGGTGCCGATACGACAGGCTCCGACACAACCGGCGCTTGGGCGGCTCGCTCTGGGATGACCGGCTCTGGAGGTGTGCCCGCGAGCGCCTCGGTTCCCTCGACAAGGGGGGCGGTCTTCTTGCGGCGCGGGGCGCGCTTCGGCTTGGCTGGGGCGGCGTCGGCGTCGGTCGCCGGCTCTCCCGATGCGTCTGCTGAGGCAGGCACCTCGGTCTCCGTTTCAGCCTTTTTGCGGCGCGGCGCGCGCTTTGGCTTGGCTGGGGCCGCGTCGGCCTCAGTCGTCGGCACGACCGACGCTTCGACTGGGGCAGGCACCTCGGCTTCCGTTTCAGCCTTTTTGCGGCGTGGGGCACGCTTCGGCCTCGCCGGCGCATCCGCCGCAGTTTCCTGCGGCTCAGGGGCTTCGGCGGCCGGGTCGGAGATGGGGATCACCACGACCGAAGCTTCGGCCACCACTGCTTCGGCGTCCAGGGCTTCCGCCCCGCTGCTGTCAGCAACGGAAGAGGGATCAAGCGCCGCCTCTGGCCCGCGCTCGTCGCCCCGGCGGGAGCGTCGACGTCCGCCGCGTTTGCCTCGGCGGCGGCGTGGCATATCCTCGCCCTCGGCGGTGGCATCGGGGCTGCTGTCTGCGTCCGTTTCGGCAGGGTCGGCGGCCATTTCGGTCTCGTCACTCTCGCCATCGCCGTCATCCCCGAAGTCGCCTTCGGTTTCGCCGACCGTATCGCCGAGACCCTCTTCCTGGCCATCTTCCCGCCGCCGCCGACGTCGACGTCGACGTCGACGTCGACGATTATCGCCCTCGCCCTTCTCACCGGTTTCGCCGTCGGTGCCATCCTCGCCCTCAGGTTCATCATCCTGGGCCAAGGCGGCGCGGTCTTCGGCGGTGAGTTCTTCGTCTTGATAGGCTAGATCTTCCGGATCCGGCTCAAAAGCCACCGGGGCCACCGCAGCCAGGGCGGCCAGTTCGGCGATTTCTTCCGGCGTTTTCGGCTGTAGGCGTTCCAACCGATGATCGGGCGGGATCAAATCATCATCCCGGCCAATCTGCACCCGGAACCGATAGCGCGTCTCAATCATCGCCAGCGCGTCGCGCTTTTGGTTCAGCAGATACAGCGCGATGGTGGTCGGCACATAGACCAGAATTTCTGCTGATCGGTTGCGGATTCCCTCTTCCTCAATCGCGCGCAGCACGGTTAGGGCGGTTGATTCGGTGGAGCGCACCACGCCCGACCCGTTGCAATGCGGGCATTTATCGGTATGGGCTTCCAGAACCGAGGGGCGCAGCCGTTGGCGCGAGAGTTCCAGCAAGCCGAACGCGGAAATCCGACCGATCTGAATGCGCGCCCGGTCGGCCTTCATCGCCTCCTTCAGCTTACGCTCGACCGCCTGATTATTACGGCCCTCTTCCATATCGATAAAATCGATAACGATCAGCCCGGCCAAATCGCGCAGGCGGACCTGTCGGGCGATTTCCTCGGCGGCTTCCAGGTTGGTCTTATAGGCGGTTTCTTCGATATGCCGCTCGCGGGTGGCGCGACCGGAGTTCACATCGATTGCCACCAGCGCTTCGGTCGGGTTGATGACGATATACCCGCCAGAGCGCAGCTGCACGACCGGCGAATGGATTTGGTCCAGCTGGGTTTCCACTTGATAGCGGTGCATCAGCGGAATCGTTGGATCCTTATAAGGCACTACACGGCGGGCGTGGCTGGGCATCAGCATCCGCATGAAGCTTTTTGCGGTTTGAAAGCCCTCGTCGCCTTCCACCAGCACCTGTTCGATATCGCGCGAATAAAGATCGCGGATCGCGCGTTTAATCAGGCTGCCTTCTTCGTGGATCAGGGCCGGGGCCGAGGATTCCAGGGTGCTTTCGCGGATTTCGTCCCAGAGGCGCAGCAGATATTCATAGTCGCGGCGAATTTCAACGCGCGACCGTTCCATTCCCGCAGTGCGCACGATAACCGCCATACCATCGGGGATATGGAAATCATCCAGCATCCCCTTCAGGCGCTTGCGATCAGCCCCATTGGTAATTTTGCGACTAACTCCGCCCCCGCGCGGATTATTCGGCATCAGCACGCAGTAGCGACCGGCTAGCGACAAATAAGTGGTCAGCGCCGCGCCTTTATTGCCGCGCTCTTCTTTTACCACCTGCACCAGCATGATTTGGCGACGGGTGATAACATCTTGAATCTTGTAGTTTCGCAGCAGCTTAGACCGGCGCGGGGCCACATCGTCAAACTCATCGCCGCCAACTTCCTCAATCGGCTCGCCATCCTCGCCTTCGTCGTGATGGGCGGCGGCTTTGGCTTCGGCGGCTTCGCGGGCGGCTTCTTCGATCAAGGCTTCCCGGTCGGCAATCGGGATGCGGTAATAATCCGGGTGGATTTCAGAAAAAGCAAGAAAGCCATGCCGTCCGCCGCCGTATTCAACAAAGGCCGCCTGTAGCGATGGCTCTACCCGCGTTACTTTTGCGAGGTAGATATTGCCCTTAAGCTGCTTTTTTGTAGAGGTTTCAACGTCGAACTCTTCGAGACGTTGGCCGTCCAGCACGACAACGCGGGTTTCTTCCGCGTGCGTCGCGTCGATCAACATACGCTTGACCATGGGGTATCAACTCCGGCAAACCCCCGGCGACGGCCCGCGTCCAGCATCCGCACAGGGCGGGGCAGGGCAGGGTTCCGGTCATCCTGAAGGCTTGAAATAGGGGCGGAGCCGTAAAACCGCCTATCGTCCCCACCCGAACAGCCGACAAGGCGGCAAAAGCCCCCTTGGGCGTCGGGTTTAAGCTGCGGTGACCGCGCGCGTTGGACACTAGACTGACGGCTCCTGGGTTAGACGCAAGACCATCTCGCGAAACCTGTGGGGCGCGCACCGAGGGGGCGGAAACCTACCAACCGCTGCCGCCGAACCCGCGCCCCCTTCGACGGGAATGGTTCTTCCGTCGGAGCAGGGCCGATTCGCCTTTCACAGGCCGATAAGTCAACAACCGGAAAAAGATACGGGCTGACCTTGAAGTCGCCGCCGATCCCGGACGCACCATGCCACCATAGGGCCAAGTGTGCAGCGCGACAATCAGATTCCGCGCCTCTGGGAAAGTTTTGCCGATCTTAAGGCGCACGCCGGAAACAAAGCTGCCCATCCCAAGCAGGACGGGTTGCGCCGCCGCCGGGGCACGGGCATTCTCTGGCCCATGATTGTCACGGCACGCTTCGCACGTCCTTTCCGGTTCCGCCGCAGGGTCGGCCTCCTGCTGCTTGCGCTTCTGGCGCTCTTGGCACCCTCGATGCCGGCTTGGGCTGAGGCGGTGGCGAGCGGCTGGCGGGTGGGCGTGCGCGAAGGTGGGATAACCCGTTTCGTCTTAGACGTGTCGGAGCCGGTCGCGGTACGGGCGCAGCCGCGGGGGCCAGACCGGGTCTTTATCGATCTTACCGGCGTAACCCTGCGGCTGGAGGATAAGCCGCCCCGCGGCGGCTTGATTCAGCGGGCCGTGGCGACACTGGATGCGAGCGGGCGGCGGGGGATCGAGTTGGTTTTGACCCGGTCCGCCCAAATTCAAGCCGCCAGCCTGTTTCCGCCCGAAGGGGCGCAGCGCTACCGGCTGGTGATTGATCTGGTCGCCGGAACGCCGGCCCCCATCACGCAAGCGGCCCCGTTGGCCCCGCCGACCGCCGCTGGACCCTTGGGATTATCAGCCCCGCTGCTGAATACCCCCACCGCGCCTCCCTCGACCAGCGGAGCGCCAATCCCGCTGACCGGCCTTGGCCCTAGCGGGACGGCAGGTCTACCGCCGATTGCCGAAACGCCAGGGGTTCGATTGCCGAGCCGCAGCTCCCCCACGGCTCCCCAGGCGGGTGCATCGCCGTTTCCGGCCCCCAGCGCGCCCGCCTATACCCCCGGTGCCCCCCTGCCGCCGCCGCCAGCCCCGGTGCCGCCCCCCGCCGTGCCGCGCCCGAAGGTGCAGGTGGAAACTCTGCAAGCCCCAGCCCCGGTATCCCTGCCGCGTCCGGATAATGCGGCAAGCGCCGCCCCGCCTGGCCCGCTTCTCGCTACGGCGGGCGGTGCTGCGGAGCCGTCTGGCCCGGTCTATGACCGCACGCCGGGCCGCCCCGTGCGCGTGACCCTCGCCCTAGGGCCGCCGCGATTTTCGCCGCCACCAGAGCCAGACTTGCCAGTTATTATGCTCGACCCCGGTCATGGCGGCAAAGATCCGGGTGCAACCTCGGTCTCCGGCAAGCTCGAAAAAGATATTGTCTTGGCCTATGCCCGCACCATTCGAGATCGGTTGGAGGCCACGGGACGCTATCGGGTGTTTCTAACCCGTGATGGCGACGCGCTGGTGCCCCTGCGCGACCGGGTGGCCCTGGCGCGCAGTGAAAGCGCCGCCTTGTTCATCTCCATCCATGCCGATGCTTTGGCGGACCGGGGCGTATCGGGCATGTCGGTCTATATCCTGTCGGACAAAGCGTCGGATCGGGAGGCAGAGGCGCTGGCTGCGAAGGAAAATAAGGCCGATATTATCAGCGGGGCCGATCTTTCGGGGGCAACTGGGACGGCCGCGTCTATTCTGATCGACATTGCCCAACGCGACTCCCGCGCCGCATCGCGGCAAGTAGCGACCAGCTTGGCCGAAGAACTGCGCCGTGACGTTGCCCAGGTGAATAATACTATCCGCTCGGCGGGGTTTGCCGTGCTGACGGCACCTGATATGCCGTCGGTTCTGCTCGAACTCGGCTATCTGTCCAACCCGGATGACGAGCGGCGCATCTTGTCGCCGGAATTCCGTGAGAAGATCGCATTGGGCCTTGTGCGGGCGATCGATAATGTGCGCCCCAGCCTGATCCGTCCCCGCGCCGGCTAACCCATCCGCGCTCGCAACCCGGCTTTGCGTAGCCCGCACTAAGAATCCATCTTACGGCTGCCATTTTCTGCTAAGAACATGGCAAAAGGCAGAGGGGTTCGGGGTTGCGATGCGCACCTGGTTTATTGGGTTTCTATCGGTTCTGTTGATCGGCACCGTCGCGGCGCTGGCCGGATTCGTCTGGGTTCTGCGCTATTACGGCGATCAATTGCCCGATCATCAGAAATTGGCGGAGTATAAGCCGCCGATTGTGACCCGCGTGCACGCGGGCGACGGGCGGCTTTTGGCGGAGTTTGCTACCGAAAAACGCATTTTCGTTCCGATTGGCCTTATTCCACCGCGTGTTAAACAGGCGTTTGTTTCGGCGGAAGACCAGAATTTTTATACCCATCCCGGCATTGATGCGATGGGCCTGGCCCGCGCCATGGTGCAAAATCTGGGGTATTATCTGTCCGGACGACGCCTGATCGGGGCATCGACCATCACTCAACAGGTCACGCGCAGCTTTCTTCTGTCCAACGAACGAACAATGGACCGTAAGCTGAAGGAAATGATCCTGTCGATCCGGATCGAACAGGCCCTCAGCAAAGACCAGATTCTCGAACTCTACCTGAATGAAATCTACCTTGGGTCCATCGGGGGGCAGGGGGCTTATGGGGTGGGCGCGGCAGCGCTGACCTATTTTAACAAATCCCTCGATCAATTAACCCTCAGCGAAGCCGCCTATCTGGCAGCGCTGCCGAAAGCCCCGTCGAATTATCACCCAGTCACCCAGGCCGAGCGCGCCCGCGCCCGCCGGGACTATGTGGTCGATCGGATGCGCGAGGATGGTTACATCACTGCCGAAGAGGCCGTAAAGGCCAAGGAAGAAACCATCACCATTCAACGGCGCGATACCAGCGAACAGGTGCGGGCCGATTATTTTGCCGAAGAAGTGCGCCGGGAACTCGTCGCCCGCTACGGCGAAGAAGGGGCTTATCGCGGCGGTTATACGGTTCGGGCCTCGCTTGATCCGCGTTTGCAGGAGATTGCCGACCGCAGTTTCCGGGCCGGGTTGATCCGCTACGACCGGCGCCACGGTTGGCGCGGGCCGGTGGAGAAAGCTGTGCCGGTCAATGATTGGCAAAAGACCCTGCAAGCGCGCACGCCGCCGGGCGGGGCCGGGGATTGGTCCTTGGCGCTGGTGCTGAAGGTGGGGGACACGGCTGCCGAGGTTGGCGTGCGTCTCTCGAAAACCGAAACCCGCCAGGGCCGGATTCCACTGTCAGAACTCAGTTGGGCGCGCCCGGTGCTGCCCGATCAGAAGGTCGGGCCGTCGCCGCGCAAAGTGGCGGATGTGCTGACCGTTGGCGATCTTATTCTGGTCGAGCCGGTGACCGCGACGGCAGACGGCAAAACCAAATATCCCGCCGATACTTACGGCCTGCGCCAGATCCCCGATGTATCGGGCGGGCTGGTGGCGATGGACCCGCATACTGGGCGGGTGCTGGCGCTGGTGGGGGGGCTTAGTTTCGAGCAAAGCCAGTTCAACCGCGCTACCCAGGCGAAGCGTCAGCCGGGGTCCAGTTTCAAGCCTTTCGTTTATATGGCGGCTTTGGAGGAGGGCTATACCCCTGCCTCGGTGGTGTTGGATGCGCCGTTTGTCATGGATGATGGGTCCGGCAAAAAATGGCGACCGGAAAATTACACTGAGAAATTCTACGGCCCTTCGTCGCTTCGTTTGGGGATTGAGCAAAGCCGCAACCTAATGACGATCCGCCTGGCCTCGGCAATTGGGATGGAGAAGGTGGCGGATATTGCGGCGCGCTTCGGCATTGCCGAGGCTCTGCCGCCGCTGCTCTCCATGTCGTTGGGCGCGGGCGAGTCGACCCCGCTGAAAATGGCGGCGGCCTATGCGATGATCGCCAATGGCGGTAAAAAAGTGGTGCCGACCGTTATCGACCGGGTGCAGGACCGCTACGGTCAGACGGTTTTCAAGCATGATACCCGCGTCTGCGATGGCTGTACCGCCGATCATTATGCGGGCGGCCTACCGCCTTATCCGGTGGATAATCGACCGCAGGTGATCGATGCCGCGACGGCCTATCAGATGACGGCGATGCTGGAAGGCGTTGTGCAGCGCGGGACTGGCGCTGCGATCGGCGCGGCCCTCAAACGCCCACTGGCGGGGAAGACCGGCACCAGCAATGATAGTTTTGATAATTGGTTCGTTGGTTATTCGCCCGATCTGGTGGTCGCGACCTATATCGGTTTCGATCAGCCGCGGACCCTCGGCAAGACCGAAACCGGCGGCGGCAATATGGCCCCAATCTTCCGGGATTTCATGAAGGAAGCGCTGGACGGCGTGCCCGCGATTCCGTTCCGCACGCCGCCGGGGCTGCGGATGGTGCGGGTTAACCGCGAAACCGGTAAACTGGCCTCACCGGGGGATCCTAAAGCGATTTTCGAGGCGTTCAAACCCGGCACCGAGCCGGGTGCGCGCGAGACCGACGATGCAGACCCCTTGCTTGGCGACCTGCCGCAAGGCTATAGCCTGTCTCCCGTGCCGGGGGGCGAGGGCGGGGGCAGCGAGCCTGCCGTCGCCGTGCCCCCGGTCGCGGGCGAGGCCCCACCCCCGGTGCCCGCCCCCGCGCCGGTGCCAAGTTCGGGCAATCTGGGCGGTATCTATTAAGTTCTGACCGAGGACCAATCATCATGCGGGCCGAAATCACGGCGATTCACGATCACATCAAGCAGCAACTTGAGCTGCTGAGGAGGGGGCTTTGACTGGGATGTTTCCGTCGCCCGTCTGACCGAACTGACCGAAGCCGCGAACGATCCCGACCTGTGGAACGATCAGGCCAAGGCGCAAAGCCTGCTAAAAGAAAAGACCGCGCTGGAGCGCAAGGTCGGCGGTTATCGCGGGATTGAAAACCAGCTCGCCGATGCGCTTGGCCTGTTGGAAATGGCCGAAGCCGAGGGGGATGCCGATCTGACGGCGGAGGCCGAGGCGGCGCTGGAAGCGCTGAAAGCCGACGCCGATAAGCGCGTGCTGGAAAGCCTGCTGTCTGGCGAGGCCGATAGCAATGATTGCTATCTCGAAGTCAATGCGGGTGCCGGCGGTACGGAGGCCCAGGATTGGGCCAACATTATGCTGCGCATGTATACCCGCTGGGCGGAACGGCGCGGCTTTAAGGTGGAACTGCTGGAAGAAAGCCCCGGCGAAGAAGCGGGCCTGAAATCGGCAACCATCCAGATTTCCGGCCTCAATGCTTACGGCTGGCTAAAGACCGAAAGCGGCGTGCATCGTCTGGTCCGCATTTCGCCCTTCGATAGCCAGGCGCGGCGGCACACTAGCTTTTCTTCCGTTTGGGTCTACCCGGTGGTGGACGATAATATCGAGGTGGAGGTTCTGGATAAGGACTTGCGCATCGATACCTTTCGGGCGTCGGGCGCGGGCGGGCAGCACGTTAATAAGACGGAAAGCGCTATCCGCATTACCCATATGCCGACCGGTATCGTCGTCGCTTGTCAGTCTGATCGCTCCCAGCACCGCAACCGCGCAACGGCAATGCAAATGCTGAAAGCCCGCCTCTATGAGCGGGAACTGCAGGAGCGGGAAGCAAAAGCAGCGGCGGCCAATGCCACCAAGTCGGAAATCGGTTGGGGGCATCAAATCCGCTCGTACGTCTTGCAACCCTATCAGATGGTCAAAGACCTGCGGACCGGGGCGGAAATGGGCAATTCCGGGGCCGTTCTGGATGGTGATATCGATATTTTCTTGGAAGCGGCGCTCGCCGCCCGTGTGGGGGCGGCGGCGACCTGAGTTGAGTGCCGAACAGCCGGGACCCTTTGGGTCCCGGCTTATTCTTGAGAGCTGCGCGCCTTCACTCTAGCGCGGCTCTAGACATATCCCGTCGATCCATCCGGTTTGATGGGCACTTTCCGCTGCCAATGCACGTAATCTTCGGTACCGAGGATCTCTTCGTTGATCTCCACCCCCCAACCTGGCCGGTCTGGGCGGAGGTCGAGATACCCATCTTTCGGCAGATAGGGGTCTTTGACATAAAAGGCCCCTTCCCCCGCGACTGACGCGTTTGATAGTTTGTCGCCGCCACCATCAAATCGATAGCCCGGCCCTTGCGGGAGCCGATATTCGAGAATGCGGAAGTTGGGCTGCGCGGCACAGAAATGCAGATTGACGGCGGTCGCCAGCGGCCCCATCGGATTATGCGGCGCAACGGTCACATAATGGGCTTCGGCCAGCGCGGCGATTTTCCGCATTTCCAATAGGCCACCGACAACGCAAATATCCGGCTGGATAATATCCGCCCCGCCCGCCTGCAACAGCCTTAGAAATTCAAACCGGCTATACAGCGATTCGCCGGTGGCCAGTATACAAGCGACGCCGCGCTTAACCTCGGCCCAGGCATCGAAATTCTCCGGACGGATCGGTTCCTCGAAGAATAGCGGATCGTAAGGGGCCAGGGCATTACCAAGCTGAATGGCCTGCTTTGGCTCGAAAATCTTGGCGTGGGCGTCGAAGGCGATCTCGTAGCGCGGGTCTACCGTCTCGCGCAGGCTGCGGAAATAGTCGGCGCTGGTCCGTACCACTTCGCCCCAGCGGTGCTGGTGGATGTTCAGCCGATAGGGGCTGAGTTTGAAGGCAGAAAGCCCCCATTGCGCACAGAGCGCATCCATCTCGTCCTTGGCTTCCAGCGGATCGGGGGCGGTATAGATGCCCGCATAGACTTTTACCCGGTCGCGGGCATGGCCGCCGAGCAGCTTATAGACCGGCACCCCCAGCGCCTTAGCCGAAATATCCCACAGGCAATGGTCGATAGCCGCAATCGCCGCCAATCCCAGCGCCCCTGGGGGAAAGCGCGCCTGCTGCATCAGCATCATGATAAGATATTCGATGCGGCTGGGGTCGTGCCCCTTAATCATCGGAAACAGATAGTCCAGCAGCGGGAACAGGGCTTTATCCGGCCCATGATTATAGCATTCGCCCCAGCCGGTTAGCCCATCGTCGGTATCAATGGCGACCAACACGCGCGGTCGGTCTTTGTCGCGCGACATAAAGGCGCGCAAACGGTCGATCTTCATCGGCTGTAATCCTTAACCAGTATACCGCATCCGGTGATGGATGCTGCGATTGCGCGGGTCGGGTCGGGGAATCGCCGACAAGAGCGCTTTCGTATAAGGATGATCGGGTGCGGTGCAGACCTGTTCCGCATCCCCAAGTTCGACCAGTTTACCGCGATACATTACCGCCACCCGGTCGCACATATAGCGGATCACCCCCAGGTCGTGACTGATGAAAATATACGAGAGGCCAAGCCGATCTTGCAGGTCCATCAGCAGGTCCAGCACTTGGGCGCGGATCGATACATCCAGCGCCGACGTGGCTTCATCGGCCACGATAACGCGCGGGTTCAGGGAAATCGCCCGTGCGATGCCGATGCGCTGCCGCTGCCCGCCAGAGAAAGCGTGTGGATAGCGCTCTCGCCAATCGGGGTTCAGGCCGACCTGTTGCATCAGGGCGGCAACCCGATCATCCAACTCCTTGCCCTTGGCGATGCCATTGACCAGCATCGGTTCGCCAATCACCTGGGCGACGGTCATGCGCGGATTGAGGGAGCTGATCGGATCCTGAAAGATCATCCGAATTTCGCGGCGGCAGTCTTTCAGCGGGGCTTTGTCCGCTGTTACCAGATCGACCGTGCTGCCATCTGCCCGATGATAGAGTGCTTCCCCGCCCGACGGATTATACACCCGCAGCAAGCACCGCCCAACCGTGGTCTTGCCGGAGCCGGATTCACCGACCACCCCCAAGGTTTCCCCTGGTCGCAGGCTGAACGACACATTGTCCACCGCTTTAATCGGCCCGAAGGTCATCGACAGGTTCCGCACCTCCAAGACCGGCGGCAGACTATCGGAGAGCGGGGCACGCTGGGCGCGGGCCTCGGCCTTTTGTTCCAGCTTCAGGACCGAGCCGATCAGCATTTTGGTATAATCATCCTGCGGGGCGTGGAAGATCGTATCCACATCGCCGCGTTCCATGACCTTACCCTGATACATGACCAGCACATCATCGGCGATTTCGGCGACCACGCCCATATCATGGGTGATGAACATCACCGCCATCCCGTGTTCTTTCTGAAGACGGCGAATAAGATCGATGATTTCGGCCTGGGTCGTTACGTCCAGCGCCGTCGTTGGCTCGTCGGCGATTAAGAGTTCTGGGTTGCAGGCCAGCGACATGGCGATCATCACCCTTTGCCGCATCCCGCCGGAAAACTCGAAGGTGTAGCGGTCCACCGCCTGTTCTGGCCGGGGAATTTCCACCTGACGCAGCAGGTCGATGCAGCGCTCGCGCGCCGCGGCCTTCGTCAGGCCAAGATGCAGGCGCAGGACTTCGATAATCTGATTGCCGACCGTATGGATCGGCGAGAGCGAGGACATCGGCTCCTGGAAGATCATCGCAATATCGCGGCCCCGGATCGCCCGGATTTCCTTGGACCGCGGGTGGAGTTTGGCCAGATCGACCGTCGTTCCGTCGTTCCGATGCCAGATCATCTCGCCGCCGATGATCTTGCCCGGTGCATCGACGATTTGCAGGATCGACCGCGCGGTAACGCTTTTGCCAGAGCCGGATTCGCCGACAATGCACAGCGTCTTGCCGCGCTCTAGGGTGAAGGAGACGCCATCCACCGCCTTTACCAGCCCGCTGCGGGTGGGAAAGACGGTCTGAAGGTTGCGCACCTCCAGCAAAGGGCCGGCCGTCGGTTTGGCGTGAACGAGGCGCAAGTGACGATCCTGTCTCATTTGTTGTACGGGTCGGCGGCATCGCGCATCCCGTCTCCCAGGAAGTTGAGGGCGATCACGGCCAGCACCACGGCGACGCCGGGGGCAAATAGCCAGGGGGCGGTGGCGATCGAACGGATATTCTGGGCTTCGCGCAGCAGCACACCCCAGGAAATCGTCGGCGGTTGCAGACCGAGACCGAGGAAGCTTAACGAGGTTTCTGCCAAAATCATTGCCGGAATGGCCAGGGTCATGGAGGCGATGATGTGGCTGGCAAAACTTGGCAACATATGGCGGAAAATAATGCGTGGCTCGTTCGCCCCATCCAACCGGGCCGCGGTCACGAATTCTTCGGTTCGCAGGCTAAGGAAGCGACCGCGCACCACGCGCGCCAATTGCGCCCAGCCCGTAAGCGACAGGATAACCGTAATCATGAAGTAATTCAGCGTCGCCGGCCAATCTTGCGGTAGTGCCGCTGAAAGCGCTAGCCAGATGGGGATGCTGGGCAGGGCTAGCACAAATTCAATCACGCGCTGGATGACAAAATCGGTCTTTCCGCCGTAGTAACCGGAAATTCCCCCCAGAATAACCCCTAGGGTTAAGGATAGAAACACCCCAACTAGGCCGACCGAAAGGGAAATCTGCGTGCCTTCGATCATACGGGAAAAGACGCAGCGGCCCAGCCGGTCGGCCCCTAGCAGGTAAACCGGGCGGCGCGGGTCTTCTGGGGCAAGAAAATGGGTGGTGCTGCTGAACAGCCCCATAATCTTATACTCATAGCCCTGACCAAAGAAGGTTAAATAGACTTTTCGGCTTGGGTCTTCGACGTAGATCGGGGCCAGCGACACCGGATCGCGCCGCATCACCTGCTGATACACATGCGGGCGGAAGGACCAGCTGCCATCGGCTGCAGTATCGATGAAATGCACCATCTGCGGCGGCTGAAACGCGGCGCGTGCATCTTGCTTCTCTGGCTCGTTGATCGCAAAGAACCCCGGCGCGACGGCGATGAGATAGAGAAAACAGGTGATAATCAGCCCCACCATGGCCATACGGTGGCGGCGGAAAGCCCACCACATCAGGCTCCATTGCGAGGCGACGACGAATTTCGAGCGGTCAACCGCGAGGGCGGCATCGGTCATGGCGGCTACTCCAGCCGGATGCGCGGATCGGCCAGCGCCAGCAAAATATCACTGAGCAGCGAGCCGACCAGCGTCAAGGCGCAGATCAGAAGAACGAAAGCCCCGGCCAAATACATGTCCTGCGCCATCAAGGACTGCAGCAGCAGTGGCCCCGCCGTTGGCAGATTAAGGACAATGGCAACGATGATCGACCCGGAAATCAGGTTCGGCAGTAGCCAGGCCAGGGTAGAAATAAAGGGGTTAAGGGCCACGCGCACGGGGTATTTCAGCAGTAGTCGGAATTCCGACAGGCCCTTAGCGCGGGCGGTGGTGACGTAGGGCTTGCTGAGTTCATCCAGCATATTGGCCCGCATCACCCGGATCAGGCTGGCAGTGCCGGAAACCGCGAGGATCACGACTGGGATCCATAGGTGGCTGAGAAGATCCAGCACCCGGCCCCAACTCCAGGGGGCTTGCACATAGTCTTCGGAAAATAGCCCGCCCACTTCCTGACCAAATTCCACCACGGCCACATACATTAGCACCAGCGCCAGCAGAAAACTGGGAATTGCCAGACCGAGGAAACTAAAGAAGGTGGCCACGTAATCGCCGAAGGAATATTTTTTTACGGCGGAAAACACCCCAATCGGCAGGGCGACGCCCCAGGTGACGATGAGGGTCGAGAAGGTTAGGATCAGCGTTAGGGCCATCCGTTCCCAGATCAATCCCTGCACCGGCTGTTGCCACTCGAAGCTGATACCGAAGTCACCCGCCGTGACGATATTCCAGATCCAAGTGAAATATTGTACCAGCATGGGCCGGTCGAGACCGAAGCGTTCGCGCAGGGCCGCGGCGGCGGCCTGATCGACCACTTCGTTGGAGGAGGCGAGCGTCGCGATATAGGTCGTCACAAAGTCGCCTGGCGGTAGCTGGATAAGCACAAAGGCCAGAAAACTGATGACAATCAGCGATGGGATCATCCAAAGCAGCCGTGTGATGATAAAACGCAGCATAATATTGGTCCCGGAAAGGGGGCACGGGCAGCGCATCGTCTGACGGATGGGGTGCCCGTGCCGGATCGGCCTTACGCCTTGAAGAAATACTGCGCCGGTAGGGTCGGCGACGGATTGGGATAGGACCAGCTATCCGGCATTTTATCCGGCACATTGCTGAGGGTATTGCGGCAGACGCCGAAAGTATTGACGCCCAGGCAGATGCCGACCGTCTCGAAGGCATCATGGGTCAAATCCAGCATCTGCTTCACATACTCGGCCCGCTTTTGCAGATCGGTGGTGCCGCGCGCCTGATCGTAGAGCGCAAACCGCTTCTTCTGGCTTTCCGGCGGCTCCTCGCCCGATTTGCCGCCAGAGGTAAACCAGAGCGCCCAGGGAATGGCGTAACGCGACCCTTGCGGGTGATAGGCAAAATAATCGCGCGGATCGAACATCAGATCCAAGCCGCCCGACCCAGACCAGGACGCGGCATCATGATCGTTATTATCGCCACGGGTATAATAAAGCGCTCGTTCGATGGTATTGACCTTGATATCGATACCAATATCCGCCCAATAGCGTTTCACCAGTTCCAGCACGTCGACCTGATCGGGGTAGAGCGTCGGGATCACGTCGATCGAGAAGAAAACCTTGCTGCCGTCCGGATGGGTGCGGAAGCCCCCGGCCCCTTTCTTATAGCCCAGCCTATCCAAAATCGCATTGGCTTGCGCCGGGTCAAACTCGGTGAATTGTTTGGCCAGCTTGGCGTGATGCCAGGGGTGGCCGGGGCGCGGGCTGGTCTGATACGGTTCCGACTGGCCGAGATAGACGAGTTCGATGATTTCCTTGCGATCAATCCCCAAGGATAGCGCTTGCCGGAATTCCTTATTGCCGAACATGGCCCGCAGTTTTGGATCTTTGTGCAGAATATTTAAGTGGATTTGGACCTGCTGTGCGTTCGCGGCGATGAGTTCCACCAAGCGATAATCCCCCCGCTTCATATTCTGCGACAGGGTGGGTTTATTCGACAGGGTATTGATGTGGCGATCCTGATAGTCGATCTTGCCGCCGACCACATCCAGCATCAGCGACTCGACATCTTGCGAAATCGAATAGGTTACCTGGTCGATATAGGGAAGCTGGTTGCCCTGCTGGTCAACCTGCCAGAAGAAGGGGTTACGCGCCGCAACCACGCGCGTTGCCCCGCCGGTATAGGGTTCTTTGATAACCCAAGGGTCCATGGTGGGGCGTTCGGGGTTGCCCCAGCGCGATGGAATCTCGATATCGCCGCATTTCGCGCGAAACAAGGCGGGCCAGTCCGAAACATTGGCGGCTTTTACCAAATCATCCACCTTGGAATTATACTTCGGGTGGAACTGGCTGCAGTAATGTTTAGCGAAGAGGGTAGTATGCTGGCCTAGCGGTGTCGCCAGATTTTCTAGGAACAGCGCATAGGGGGCGGCGAAGGTGAATTTTACCGTCGTTTCGTCGATCTTCTCGCACACAACCGGCTTGCCGCCGATCACGATCTGCGATGGCGTTGCTTTGAATAACTCTGGGTTCTTCGCACAATCCTCGATCGCAAAAACAATATCGTCGGCGGTAAAGGGTTTCCCGTCCGACCATCTTAGCCCTTTGCGCAGGAAGAAGGTGAATTGCGTTGCATCGGCATTCACCTCCCACTTATGGGCCAGGTTGGGCACAACGCCGGTGAATTCGACATTCCAGCGCACTAGATTCTGCGGGCCGATCACTTTCAGAATGCCGTTGTGATCGGCAGAGCCGCGCAGACCGCGCCGCAGACTGCCGCCGTAACGGCCAATTTCCTTCACCTGCACCACGTCCGGATTCTCCGGCAGGCGTTGGGCGAGGGGGGGCAGTTTGCCTTCGGCAACCAGTTTGGCGAGATCGGGGGATTCCTTCCCCTGCGTCTGAGCAAACGCGACCGAGGTCGGCAAGGCCGTCAGGGCCGCAGCGCTGGCCGCCCCTTGCAGGAATCGGCGGCGGTTGAAGCTCCAGGCGGCGGGTAGGCGGGTATTGGTCGGGGCCATCATAGTCCTCCCATAGGAACGAATATCTTCCGGACCGGGACGGTGAAGGCCGCGAGGGGATCTAGAGCTGACATCCCCGAAAGGCGAGATGATCGACGATACGCCGCCTGCGGAACGCTGTGCCGTTCCGACGCCGGGTTGCGCGTATCGCTGGGTCGTGCGCCTGTGTTTCCTCCACCATGCCGCCGAGTGCAGCATCCTTGGCAGGGTTTGCCCTGCTTCTGAGACCAGAGTGTGGAATGCCGATAGACTTGTCAATTCGCAAGTCATACTTGACTGACAAGTTTTTCGGAAAAAGCAAATGATCCACCTGCGGTCGCGGCGGCAAAAAAAAGGGCTGCGGTAAACGCAGCCCGAGTTTAGGGAGGAAACGTCCGCAGAGCGGACAAATCATCGATAACGATGATGCAATGCAACATAAGGGAACTTGACCGAGACGGCAAGTCTAAATGTCCTACCATTCCGGTATGGGACCCATGCAGGAAATCTACGCCGGCCCTCTTGAAGCCAGGGCTTATCCGCATACGCCGTCAATCATCTGATAATAAACATATTTTTAAGAAGGGGGTTTGAGTATCCCCTACGAAAGTTCTGTTGCCTTGGTTTCAGCTAACAGTGCAAAACGGCGCTGATAGCGTGAAAACTGGGCCAATTCTTGTGACCTTTTTATCGCAATGCATCATGATTAAGCAGTCAGGTGCCGTTCGGGCAGCAGGCGACGCAGTAGCCCTTGGCGGGGGCCGAGCAGCAGCGATGCGACATAAAGCCCCCCTGCCGTTAGAATAATCGCCGGGCCAGACGGAAGGTCTAAGTGATAGGAGAGCACCAAGCCGCCAAAACCGGCCAAAGTGCCGATCCCCGCCGCAGCAGCGGCCAAGCTCCAGAGGTGTTGCGCCCAAAACCGCGCCGCCGCCGCCGGTAGCATCATCATCCCCACCGCCATCAGCGTGCCAAGCGCCTGAAACCCCGCCACCAAGTTTAGCACCACCAGCACGATGAAGCTTAGGTGATAAAACGCCCCCGCCGCCCCCAGGGCGCGAAAAAAACCGGGATCGAGGCACTCGATGACCAGCGGACGGTAGAGTGCCGCCAGGGTCAAAAGGGTTAGGCTGGTGATGCTGGCGACCAGCAGCAGCGAGGCCGCATCAACGGCTAAGATAGTGCCGAACAGCACATGGATAAGATCGACGTTGCTGCCGCGCGTGGAGACAATCATCACGCCCGCCGCCAAAGAAATAAGATAGAAGGCGGCGAAGCTCGCGTCCTCGCGCAGGCTGGTAACGCGGGAAATCAACCCGGCCAGCAGCGCCACGGTTAACCCGGCGATAAAACCGCCAAGGCCCATGGCCCAAAGCGACAGGCCCGCGATCAGAAACCCCAGGGCGGCCCCCGGTAGCACGGCATGGCTCATCGCGTCGCCTACCAGCGCCATGCGGCGCAGGATCAGCAGGGTTCCCATCGGCCCGCACCCCAGGGCCAGGGCCACGCAGGCCACCAGCGCCCGGCGCATGAAGGCGAAATCGGCAAAAGGGGCGATGAAGATCGCCCAAAGGGTATCCAGCATCAATCCCCCCGCACAAAGGGTCAGGCGACAGCCTGGTGACAGTGGGGGGCGGTTTCGTCCCAGGCTTCCGACCGGCTGCGGGCTTTCGCTAGATTGGCAGGGGTGAGCACCGCCTCGGTCGCGCCCCAGCCCAGGCATTCCCGCGCCATTAGTAGGGTTTCCGGAAACCGGGCGCGCACCTGCTCGAAATCATGCAGCACGGCGATAATCGTGCGGGCTTCACCATGCCAGCGGGTCACAAGGTTCAGCAAATCCGCTGTGGTGCGCGCATCGATCGCGTTGAACGGCTCGTCCAGTAGAATAACTTGCGCGTCTTGTACCATCAGTCGGGCGAACAGAACGCGCTGCATTTGTCCGGCAGAAAGTTGGGCGATCATTCGCCGCTCGAACCCGGCAAGCCCCACCGCCTCCAGCGCGTGCAACGCCGCCCGCCGGTCGTCCCGCCCTGCGCCGCTAAACAGGCCCAGGCGCTTCCAGCGGCCCATCAGCACCATATCGAAAACCGAAAGCGGGAAACTGCGGTCAATTTCCGCTTGCTGCGGTAGATAGGCGATATCGCCCTTGCGCAGGCCCAAACGCTGTACCGCGCCGGACGAGGGCGGTAGCAGCCCGGCAATTGCCTTCAGCAGGGTCGATTTTCCCGCCCCATTCGGCCCGACGATCGCCGTCAAACTGCCCGCCCCGAACTGGCCGTTCAGATGATGCACCGCCGGGTGCCGATCATAGGTTAGGGTGAGGTTATCGAGCCGGATCATACCGTCACCTCGGCCAGCGCCCAAGCAACTGCGCCCCACAGCAGCAGCAGTACTGCCGAAACGCAGAGCAGCCGAGGCGTAAGACCCCAGCCGAAGGGGGTGAGGGGGGGGAGGGAAGCGGACATAGCGACGTTATAGTGTAACGTATTCGCCCAAACAAGCCCGCCCTGCGCAGGGGGTTGCTGCGTTTTGCGCGCGGGCGGTCCGGCAGCCGCCCCAGCACACCGAAGCCGGGCGGCGACCGCTACTTCCCGAAATACCCTTGTAAGGGGCGCACATCCAAGGTTTCGCCACGCAAGGCTTCGATGGCGCGAACCGCTGCGCGGGCACCCGCCACCGTGGTCATATAGGCGATCCCCGCCGTCAGGGCAGCACGGCGGAGGGAGAAGCTATCGGCAATCGCCACCTTGCCCTCGGCGGTATTGAAGACAAGCTGGATTTCGCCGGAGCGCATCAAGTCCGTCACATCCGGGCGGCCTTCCGTGACCTTATTGACGAACTGCACCTCGATCCCGTGGTCCTTCAAATAGGCCCCCGTGCCGCGCGTGGCGACGATGCGGAAGCCGAGACCGGCCAACGAGCGGGCCAGCGGCACCATCGCAGGCTTGTCGCTTTCTTTCACGGAGATGAAGCATGTTCCGGCGATGGGCAGATGGCTGCCCGCCGCGCTTTGTGCCTTGGCAAAGGCCCGGCCGAAATCGACATCAAGGCCCATGACCTCGCCGGTCGATTTCATTTCCGGCCCCAGGATCGTATCGACGCCGGGGAAACGGTTGAACGGGAAGACAGCTTCCTTCACCGCGACATGCTGGCCGTGGGCGGGCGGCGGCGGGAAGCTGGCGAGAGACTCGCCTGCCATGATCCGGGCCGCCATTTTCGCGATCGGGCGGCCGGTGGCCTTGGCAACGAAGGGCACCGTGCGGCTGGCGCGCGGGTTCACTTCGAGGATATAGACCGCCTGGTCCTTCACGGCGAACTGCACGTTCATCAAGCCAACGACCTTCAAGGCGCGGGCGAGTTGCACGGTTTGGGCGTGAATTTCATCGATGATTGCCGGGGTGAGCGAATAGGGCGGCAGCGCGCAGGCGCTATCGCCCGAATGGATGCCGGCTTCCTCGATATGCTCCATGATCCCAGCAACCAGCACGTCTTTACCGTCCGACACGGCATCGACGTCCACTTCGATGGCGTCGCGCAGGTAGCTGTCGATCAGCACCGGCGTGGTGCCCGATACCTGCACGGCAGTGGTGACGTAGCGGCGCAGACCTTCGACATCATGGACGATTTCCATCGCCCGCCCGCCGAGAACATAGGACGGGCGCAGCACGACCGGGTAACCGACCTGTTCGGCGACCTGTTCCGCCTCTTCCGCCGAGCGGGCGGTGCCGTTCTTCGGCTGACGCAGTCCAAGCTGCTGCAACAGCACCTGGAAGCGCTCGCGGTCTTCGGCGAGATCGATCGCATCCGGCGAGGTGCCGAGGATGGGAATCCCGGCGGCTTCGAGCGCAGCGGCCAACTTCAGCGGCGTTTGCCCGCCGAACTGCACGATAGCCCCCAGGAGCGTGCCCTTGCTCTGCTCGCGCCGGGCGATGGCGATCACGTCTTCGCCGGTTAGCGGCTCGAAATAGAGCCGGTCGGAGGTGTCGTAATCGGTCGAGACGGTTTCGGGGTTGCAATTGACCATGATCGTCTCGAACCCCGCCTCGGCCAGGGCAAAGCAGGCATGGACGCA
>CAZNVY010000003.1:0-1953 GCA_964576605.1 uncultured Elstera sp.
GCCGCCCGCGCCGATCACCACCGGCACACCGACGTAAAGATCGTTCACGCCGTACTGGCCGGTCAGATAGGCGGCGACCGGCAGAACGCGCTTTTTATCCTTCAGGTAGCTTTCGGCCATGGCAATTGCCGAGGAGGCCGGCGCGTAGAAGGCCGAGCCGGTCTTCAGCAGATTGACGATTTCGGCCCCGCCGTCACGGGTGCGCTGGACGATCTGGTCCAGCTTTTCCTGGGTCGTCCAGCCCATCTTGACGAGGTCCGGCAGCGGGATACCGGCGACGGTCGAGTAACGGACCGACGGGACCATCGTATCGCCATGACCGCCCAGCACGAAAGCGGTGATGTCTTCGACCGAGACATTGAATTCTTCGGCCAGGAAGTAGCGGAAGCGGGCGCTATCCAGCACGCCGGCCATGCCGACGACCTTTTCCGGCGGCAGGCCCGACTTCTGCTGCAGTACCCATACCATCGCATCGAGCGGGTTGGTGATGCAGATCACGAAAGCGTTCGGGGCATAGGTCTTGATGCCTTCGCCGACCTTGGCCATTACGCCCGCGTTGGTGGCGATCAGATCGTCACGGCTCATGCCCGGCTTGCGGGGGATCCCAGCGGTGACGATGACCACATCGGCCCCGGCGATCGCGCTATAGTCGGAGGCACCCGTCAGCTTGGCATCGAAGCCTTCGACCGGCGAGGCTTCAACGATGTCGAGGGCCTTGCCCTGCGGCACGCCGTCCATAATGTCGAACAGGACGATGTCGCCCAATTCTTTCAGACCAGCCAGCAGAGCCAGGGTGCCGCCGATATTACCGGCGCCAACCAGCGCGATCTTATTCCGTGCCATTGGGCTTTCCTCGTTCACTCAGAAACAAAAGGGGTCCGGCGCAGCCCGGCCCTCAGCCCCTTCTAGACGAGGATCCCAGCCCCCCGATTAGGAAGCGGGATCGCCTGCCCCGGTGCGGCATGAAGCCCGGTCGCGTCATCGTCCCGCTTGCTACAGCGAAACGCCGCCCAGGGCAAGCACAGCAACATAGGGCATCGCCCCCCAGGCCTTAAAAATCCTGCCATGCGCGCCATGCACGGCAGCAAATGCGGCAACCCGTCGCAGCAAACCTCCGCCATTCGGTTGGCCCTGTGATATGCTGGGAGTCTAACCCTGTCGAATCCCCTGAATTTGCGGGAAAAATTCGATACGAATGCAACAAAACATCTCTGGCTGGGAACCGCCCGTCCGCCAGGGAATTCGGGAAGAAACGCGCGACGATGACGACGCCCACGCAAAAGAAAGTGACCGACGCCGAAGCCCTTGCCATGCACGCCAGCGGGCGTCCCGGCAAGATCGAGATTACACCGACCAAGCCGCTGGTCACCCAGCGCGATCTGGCGCTCGCCTATTCGCCCGGCGTCGCCGCCCCCTGCCTTGAAATCGCCAAATCGCCCGATACGGCCTATGATTATACGGCAAAGGGCAATCTGGTCGCGGTGATTTCCAACGGCACCGCCGTTCTGGGCCTGGGTGATCTTGGGGCGCTGGCGTCGAAGCCGGTGATGGAAGGTAAGGCCGTTCTGTTCAAGCGTTTCGCCGATATCGACGGAATCGACATCGAGGTTGATACCCGCGATGTCGATCAATTCATCAATTCCGTGCGCTACCTCGGCCCGACCTTCGGCGGGATTAACCTTGAGGATATTAAAGCGCCAGAATGTTTCATCATCGAACAGCGTCTGCGCGAGTTGATGGATATTCCGGTTTTCCACGACGATCAGCACGGCACCGCCATCGTCGCCGCCGCCGGGCTGATTAATGCCCTGGACCTGACTGGGCGGTCGTTGAAAGAGATTAAGATGGTGGTCAACGGTGCGGGGGCCGCCGCCATTGCCTGCGTCGAGCTGGTGAAACTGCTGGGGGTACCGCACCAGAATGTCATCCTCTGCGATACCAAGGGCGTGATCT
>CAZNVY010000003.1:1963-9834 GCA_964576605.1 uncultured Elstera sp.
GGCCGCACCGAGGGGATGAACCAATGGAAGTCGGCGCACGCGGTGCCGACCGAGGCGCGCAGCCTGGAAGACGCGATGCGCGGCGCGGATATTTTCTTCGGTCTCTCGGCCAAAGGCGCGGTAACGGCAGAAATGGTCGCCAGCATGGCCGCAAAGCCGATCATTTTTGCCATGGCCAACCCCGACCCGGAAATCACTCCGGAAGAGGTGAAGGACGTGCGCGGCGATGCCATCGTGGCGACCGGCCGGTCGGACTATCCGAACCAAGTGAATAACGTCCTCGGCTTTCCCTATATCTTCCGCGGCGCGTTAGACGTGCGGGCCACCGCCATCAATGACGCGATGAAGATCGCTGCCGTGCACGCCATCGCCGATCTGGCCCGCCAGCCGGTGCCAGAAGAATTGGCCGCCGTCTATGCCGGGCGCAAACTGCGCTACGGGCCAGACTACATTATTCCCGTGCCCTTCGATCCGCGCCTGATCGCCACCGTGCCGCCCGCCGTGGCCAAGGCCGCAATCGATAGCGGCGTTGCCCGCAAGCCGATCAGCGATCTGACCGACTACGCCCGCGCGCTTGCCAGCCGCCTCGATCCGACGGCGGCCAGCCTGCAAGGCATCTTCAACCGCGTGCGCCAGAACCCGCGCCGGGTGGTGTTCGCCGAAGGGGAAGAGGAACGGGTGATCCGCGCCGCCCTGGGCTTCCGGGCGGCGGGCTACGGCCAGCCGGTGCTGATCGGGCGCGAACATCGCATTCAGGAAACCATCCGCACGGCCGGGTTGGCCGGGGCGGAAGATCTTGAAATCATCAATGCCGCCGTCGCCCGCCATAACAAGAAATACACGGATTTTCTATACCATCGCCGCCAACGTCAGGGCTTTCTGTATCGGGATTGTCAGCGGATGGTGAACCAGGATCGCAATGTATTCGGGGCCTGTATGGTCGCCCTCGGCGATGCCGATGCGATGGTGACCGGCGTCACCCGCTCGTTCGCGACCACTCTTGAAGAAGTGCGCAATGCGGTGGATGTGCGGCCCCAGGAACGGCTGTTTGGCCTAACCCTGTTGCTGCTGCGCAGCCATACACTGTTCATCGCCGATACCCATGTGAACCCGGTGCCGACGCCGGAAGAACTGGCCGATATTGCCGTGCAAGCCGCTGCAAAGGCCCGCGCTATGGGGCACGAGCCGCGCGTGGCGCTTTTGTCCTACTCCAACTTCGGCAACCCAATGACCGCCAATGGCGACCGAGTGCGCGAAGCCGTGAAACTCCTCGATCAGCGCAAGACCTATTTCGAGTATGACGGCGAAATGTCGCCGGATGTGGCGTTGGATGCCGAATTGATGAAGCTCTACCCCTTCTGCCGCCTGTCCGGTCCGGCCAATGTGCTGGTGATGCCGTCGCTAGCGGCGGCGAATATCTCGTCGAAACTCATTCGTCAGTTGGGCGGCGGCACCGTCGTCGGCCCCATCCTGATGGGACTCGATAAGCCGATCCAGATTGTACCGATGGGCGCAACAGTGGGCGATATTGTGACCATGGCAGCGCTGGCCGCCGCCACGGCTGCGGCCTGATCGGCGCGGGAGGGGCAGGCATGATGGGATCACCGCTGGAGCAGCCTGCCGCTCCTGCCGCCGCCGCTGGACCGGCGGAGAATGCGCCGACGGCGGCCCGACCAGAAGGGCGGACCGAAGAGGCGCGGACCAATCCGCCCGCCTTTCTGGATCATGTGCCCCTGCCCGATCCGCCCCTACCCTTCAACCGGGTCCTATTAGCGGTCCTGATGCTCGCGCTGCCGCCGCTGGCCCTGATCGGGGCGGCCAGCGGCTTGGCCTGGATACCGCTGGAGGCTGCCGGGCTGACCGGGGCGGCGCTGCTGCTCTATTACATCCTGATCGCCCGCCGCCATGCGCGCGCCATTTATGATTTGCGGAATTTCGCCGATGAATTGATTGGCGGCGAGCGGCCCCTCCCCGCCTCCGCCCGTCTCGGCACCCCGGCTCTGCGCGACCTCGGCTATGCCATCGCCCGCCTGTACCGCGCCAAGCGCGACCGGAGTGACGAATTGCTGCGCCTTGTGCAAGCGCGCGATGGGGTACTGGATGCCGTGCCCGATCCGGTCTTCGCGCTCGACCGGGGCGGGCGTATCCTGGGGGCGAACCGCGCCGCCGTGGAGAGTTTTGGCTCGATCCTTGGGCGCGACGTCACGCTACTGTTCCGGCAGCCCGCCCTACAGGCCGCCCTGCGCCAAGTGCTGATCGGCGGCGAGAGCCGCACGACCGCTGGCCTCAGCCTAGCCCCCCCGGTCGAGCGCGAGTTTACCGCCGCTGTGCAACGGCTACAGCCCGTCGCCCCAGACGGCACCTGCGCGGTGCTGACTCTGCACGATGTGACCGCCCTGCGCCGGGCAGAACAAACCCGTGTGGATTTTGTAGCCAACGCCAGCCACGAAATCCGCACACCGCTGACCACCCTGTTGGGCTTCATCGAAACCCTGCAAGGCCCGGCGAAAGACGATCCCGGCGCGCAGGCTATGTTCCTCGATATTATGCAGGGCGAGGCCCAGCGCATGGCCCGGCTGGTGGAAGATCTTCTGTCCTTAAGCCGGATCGAACAGCATGAGCACGAGCATCCCACCACGCCGCTTGCTTTGGGGCCGCTGCTGGAACGGGTGATCGCCGGGCTGCAACCCCAGGCCGATCAGCGCCGCGCCCGGATTCAGCTGCACCTCGATGGCGACGACCGGGTGATCGGTAGCGCCGATGAATTGGTCCAGCTTGCCCAAAATCTGATCGTCAATGCACTGAAGTATGGTCGCGAGGGCGGCACCGTGACCGTAACGGTCAAACGCAAACCTGCGGCCCCGGCAGCCATGCCGCCACCGCCGCATGGTGCCGTGGTCTTGGCCATTCAGGACGAGGGGGAGGGGATTCCGCGCGAACATCTGCCCCGCCTCACCGAACGCTTTTATCGGATCGATCCGGCCCGCTCGAAGTCCCAGGGCGGAACCGGCCTTGGCCTGGCGATCGTCAAACATATCATCAACCGGCACCGGGGGGCCTTACGGATCGAAAGCGAGGCTGGCAAAGGCACCTGCGTTTTCGCCTATCTGCCCGCTGCCGAGCCGGCCTAACCCCCCTGGGCATGGGAACTGCCAAAAATAGGGGGACCCGATGTCCGGGATTAAACCAGACTGCAGATCGATTCTTGCCTGTAACTCAGAGGGTTACACCGCTATGGTCACGGGCCGAATCAGCCCTGGTATTTCTGCCAGGGAGCACTGTCATATATCCGCAATAGTTTTGTCATAAAAGATAGTCACGCCACGGCTAGGGTCCGCTCAGTCTCTGTGCTGCGGACCTGTCCGGCGGCCAGGGATGCGCAATTGGTCCGGGGGCGACGGTTCCGTCCTTCCGATGACGTATGCATGAAAGGCTTGATGGCATGATGAAGAAGACCCTTGCGGTGGCCGCTGTTGCCGCCGCGATGATTCCGGCGGCCGCTTTCGGTCAGGCACGGGATCAGATCCGCATCGTCGGCTCCTCGACGGTGTTCCCGTTCTCGACCGCCGTGGCCGAAGCCTTCGGTCGTCAGGGCAAGTTCAAGACCCCAGTCGTCGAATCGACCGGTACGGGCGGCGGGATGCGCCTGTTCTGCGCGGGCGTTGGCACCGGTCATCCGGATATCACCAATGCCTCGCGTCCGATGACCAAGTCGGAATTTGAAACCTGCACCAAAAACGGCGTGACCGACATCACCGAAGTGAAGATCGGTTTCGACGGCATCGTCATCGCCGACAAGCTGGGTTCGGCCAAGATGAACCTGTCGCGCAAGGACATCTACCTGGCGCTGGCCGAAAAGGTTCCGCTGAACGGTGGCCTCGCCGAAAATCCGTACAAGACCTGGGCGCAGCTCAATCCGAACCTGCCGAACACCAAGATCGAAGTCATCGGCCCGCCCCCGACCTCGGGCACCCGCGATGCCTTCGTCGAACTCGTCATGGATTTCGGTTGCAAAGATTTCCCGGAAATCAAAGCGATCACCGATGCCAAGGTGAAGGCGCAGGCTTGCTCCAAGGTCCGTGAAGACGGCGCTTATATCGAAGCCGGCGAAAACGACAATCTGATTATCCAGAAGCTGAACACCTCGCCGGATGCCCTGGGCATCTTCGGCTACAGCTTCCTCGATCAGAATAAGGACAAGGTGCAGGGCAGCCAGATCGAAGGCTTCGACTCGACCTTCGAGAATATCTCGGCGGGCAAGTACCCGGTCTCGCGTTCGATCTTCTTCTACGTGAAGAACGCGCACGTCGGCGTCATTCCGGGCATCAAAGAATTCGTCACCGAATTCGTCTCGGAAAAGGCCTACGGTAAGGAAGGTTATCTGGCCGATAAGGGTCTGATCCCGCTGCCGGATGCCGAACGCGCCAAGGTGCGGGAAGCCTCGGTCGGTCTGACCAAGCTTGCGATGTAATGGGGGTGGGGCCTGGTCTTCCAGGCCCCGTCTTCCGTTCTGGGGGTATCCCCAGAAACTCGACTTCGTTTTTCCATTATTTCGGTTACATGAGGGGTCCCCATGTCCCCGTCTTTGGTTTTTGTGGCGATTGCCGCTTTGGCGGTTTTCGGCTTCTTCCTGGGGCGCCGTCGTGTTCTGGCGATGGAAGGCACCCGTGCCCGCGCCAGTATGCATTCTTTGCCCAGCTATTACGGCTATTATATGGCGCTTTGGTGCCTTGCCCCAGCGGCGCTGGTTATGGCGTTTTGGTCGGTGGTCGAGCCGACGGTCATCGAAAACCTGGTGTTGGGGGCCATGCCCGAAGCCTACCGGGCGATGAGCGCCAATCAGCTTACCCTGGTGATGGCCGATATTCGGAATTTCGCCTCCGGCAATACCGGAAGCCGCGTCCCGGACCCGGCAATTGCCGACGCGGTGCGGCATTATTTAGCCCTGCATGATACCAGCGCTCTGATCCTTAGCCTGATTGGCGCGGTGTTAGGACTGGCCGGGTTTGCCGTAGGCTTCTGGCGCATCAATCCACAGATGCGCGCCCGCAACCGGGTGGAACGGTTTGCAATGGTCGTGATGATTATCGCCTCGACCATCGCTGTGCTGACCACGGTCGGGATCGTGCTGTCGCTGGTGTTCGAGTCGCTGCGCTTCTTCACCAAGTATCCCGCCTTCGAGTTTCTGTTTGGCCTGCAATGGAGTCCGCAGACCGCGATCCGTGCCGATCAGGTCGGCTCCTCCGGGGCCTTCGGCTTCCTGCCGCTGTTCACCGGCTCGCTGCTGATTACCGTAATCGCTATGCTGGTCGCCGTGCCGGTTGGGTTGCTATCGGCCATCTACATGGCCGATTACGCCAGCCCGCGCCTACGGTCGGTCGCAAAGCCGGTGCTGGAAGTCCTGGCCGGGATCCCTACGGTGGTTTACGGCTTCTTCGCCGCGCTGACCGTCGCCCCCTTTGTCCGCGATCTGGGCGTGGCCGTTGGCCTAGACGTAGCGTCGGAAAGCGCGCTGGCCGCCGGCGTGGTGATGGGCATTATGATCGTCCCCTTCGTTTCCTCGCTGGCCGATGATGTGATCCATGCGGTGCCGCAGAGCCTGCGTCATGGCGCTTACGGTCTTGGGTCCACCAAATCGGAAACCATCCGCCAAGTGGTGCTGCCCGCCGCCCTGCCCGGCATTGTGGCCGCCGTGATGCTGGCGATCAGCCGCGCCATCGGTGAAACCATGATCGTGGCTATGGCCGCCGGTTTGGCCGCAAACCTGACCTTCAATCCGCTCGCCGCCGTAACCACGGTGACGGTGCAAATCGCGACCCTGCTGGTCGGCGATCAGGAGTTCGACAGTCCGAAAACCCTGTCGGCCTTCGCCCTTGGTCTCGTGTTGTTCGTCATCACCCTGTGCCTGAACGTTATCGCTCTGGCCGTCGTGCGCAAGTATCGGGAAAAATATGACTGATATCGTCGAACGCCCCCAAGGGGCCGCCATCGGTGTCCATGCCACCGACGAGGCCCAAAAGCGCTTGAAACGGCGGTATGGGGCCGAAAAGCGGTTCCGGGCCTATGGGCTAACCGCCATTATGGTCTCGATTGCCGCGCTAGCCCTACTGCTCTGGAGCATCGTCAGCCAGGGCTATACCGCCTTTACGGCAACCACGATGACCTTGAGCGTCACGGTCGATCCGGCCCTGGCCGATCCGGGCGGCAAGCGCAGCCTGGACGAGATCCGCACCGGCGACTTCCAAGGTATCGTGCGGGCCGGGCTGCGGGCGAACTTTCCAGCCGTAACCAGCCGCGACGAGCTGCGCGCGCTCTACACGCTGCTCTCGGTCGGTGCCGGCGACGAGCTGCGTGATCGGGTTATGGCCAATCCGGCCTTGATCGGGCAGACGCTCTCGATAACCGTGCCGGTTGCGTCAGACTACGATATGTACGCCAAGGGGCATTTTAGCGCCACGCCGAAAGGCGGCGAAGCCCGGCTGACACCGCAGCAGATCGCTTGGTTCGAGACGCTGCGCGCCGATGGGAAAGTGCAACGCAGCTTCAATATCTGGTTCCTCTCCAGCGGTGATAGCCGCCAGCCGGAACTGGCGGGGGTGGGCGGCGCGATCATCGGATCGTTCCTGACCTTGGCGGTCACGCTGATTATCGCCTTCCCGCTGGGGGTAATGGCGGCGGTTTATCTCGAAGAGTTTGCCCCGAAGAACCGTTGGACCGATTTGATCGAGGTCAATATCAACAACCTCGCCGCCGTCCCTTCCATCGTCTTTGGTTTGCTGGGGCTGGCGGTCTTCCTCAACGTCTTCGGTCTGCCGCGCTCCGCCCCTGTGGTTGGCGGCGTGGTCTTGGCGCTGATGAGCCTGCCGATCATCATCATCGCCTCGCGCGCCTCCTTACGCGCCGTGCCGCCGTCGATCCGGCAAGCGGCGCTTGGTCTTGGGGCCAGCCGGGTCCAGGTGGTGACCCATCATGTGCTGCCGCTGGCGATGCCGGGCATTCTGACGGGCACCATTCTGTCGATGGCCCACGCCTTGGGCGAAACCGCCCCGCTGCTGATGATCGGCATGGTCGCCTTCATCGTCGACATTCCCCAGGGCTTCACCCAGGCCGCGACCGTGCTGCCGGTGCAGATTTACCTGTGGGCTGATAGCCCCGAACGCGGTTTCGTTGAAAAAACCTCTGCCGCAATCATGGTTCTGCTGGCTTTCCTGCTGGCGATGAACGCGATTGCGATTTTCCTCCGCAAGAAATTTGAACGGAAGTGGTGATCCCTATGTTGGCGACCGATACCCAAGCCTCTGCCGCGCTCAATGGTGCGGGCAAGCATGTGAAGATGAAGTCCTCCGACGTTGAGGTTTATTACAGCGAAAAGCGGGCGCTGAACAAAATCAGCCTGGATGTCCGCGAGCATGAGGTAACGGCGCTGATCGGCCCGTCGGGCTGCGGCAAATCGACCTTCCTGCGCACGCTGAACCGCATGAACGACGTGATCGAAGGCTGCCGTGTCGCTGGGACGATCCTGCTCGACAAGCAGGATATTTACGATCCCAGCATCGATGTCGTGCAACTGCGCGCCCGCGTCGGCATGGTCTTCCAAAAGCCCAACCCCTTCCCGAAGTCGATCTACGACAATGTGGCCTATGGCCCGCGTATTCACGGCCTCGTCCGCAACCGCGAAGAAACCGATGCGGTCGTGCAGCGGTCGCTGGAACGGGCGGGCCTGTGGAAAGAAGTGAAGGACCGGCTGCACGAAGGCGGCACCGGGCTTTCGGGCGGTCAGCAGCAACGCCTGTGCATCGCCCGCGCCATTGCGGTTGATCCAGAAGTTATTTTGATGGATGAACCCTGCTCGGCGCTCGATCCCATCGCCA
>CAZNVY010000003.1:9847-18979 GCA_964576605.1 uncultured Elstera sp.
GAAGATCGAAGAGCTGATCGACGAGCTGCGCAGCAATTATACTATCGTGATCGTCACCCACTCGATGCAGCAGGCCGCGCGCGTGTCGCAGCGCACCGCCTTCTTCCATCTCGGCGATCTGGTCGAAGTCGGCGATACCGCGCAGATCTTCACCAATCCGAACGACGAGCGCACCCAGGGCTATATTACCGGTCGCTTCGGTTAAGCCGGGGGCAGAAGGAATAGATCATGTCGAATGAACATATCGTTTCGTCCTTCGACGAAGAGCTGCGCGGACTGCATAAGTCGATTATGCAGATGGGCGGGCTGGTGGAAGCCCAGATCGCCCAAGCGCTGCAGGCGATGAACAAGCGCGACAGCCAGCTTGCCTCCGCCGTCGTCGCCAACGACGGGCAGGTCGATGCGCTGCATCACGAAATCGACGAACAGGTCGTGCGCATGTTGGCCCTGCGCCAGCCGATGGCGTCCGACCTGCGCACCGTTGTTGCGTCGCTGCGCATCGCAACCGATTTGGAGCGGATCGGCGATTACGCGGCCAATATCGCGAAGCGCACCCTGGCGCTGAACGTCTCGCCGACCGTCAAACCGGCCGCCGGCGTGCTACGCATGGGCAAGATCGTCCAGAGCATCGTCAATGACGTGCTGGATGCCTATGCCGACCGTAACGCCGATCGCGCTGCCGCGATCCGTGAACGCGATACGGAAGTGGATGAACTCTACACGTCGCTGTTCCGCGAGCTTCTGACCTATATGATGGAAGACCCGCGCAACATCACCGCCTGCACCCATGTACTCTTCATGTCGAAGAACCTGGAGCGGATGGGCGACCATGCGACCAATATCGCCGAAACCATCTATTACATCGTACGCGGTAAGGTCCCTGCCGAAGAGCGCACGAAAGGCGATTTGTCGAGCATGACGGTCATGACCGATAAGGGTGCGGCGGTGGTCGCGGATAATAAAGGAAACTAAGGGCATGTCGCCCGTAACGCCCCTGGTTCTGGTCGTCGAGGACGAAACCGCCATCGCCACCCTGCTTCGGTATAATCTGGAGCGGGAAGGCTTTCGCGTTTGCACGGCTGCTGACGGCGAGGAAGCGCTCATTATCGCCGCCGAGCAGAACCCCGATTTGGTGCTGCTCGACTGGATGCTACCGATGCTGTCGGGAATCGAGGTGTGCCGCCGCCTGCGACGTTTGCCGACGGCGCGTACCACGCCGATCATCATGCTGACGGCGCGCGGCGAGGAAGGGGATAAAATCCGGGGCCTCGATAGCGGGGCCGATGATTATGTCACCAAACCCTTCTCGGTTTCTGAACTGATCGCGCGGGTAAAGGCGGTTCTGCGCCGGACCCGCCCATCGGTGGATGGCGAAAGCCTGACTTTCGCCGATGTCATGCTCGATCTCGCCGCGCACCGGGTGCGCCGGAACAACCGCGATATTCATCTGGGGCCGACCGAGTTTCGGTTATTGCGCTACCTGATGGAACATCCAGGCCGGGTCTTCAGCCGCGAACAACTGCTGGATGCGGTTTGGGGAGCCGATGTTTACGTCGAGCCGCGCACGGTCGATGTGCATATCCGCCGCCTGCGCAAAGCCCTAAACAGCGATGGGGAAACCGACATCGTTCGCACGGTCCGATCAGCGGGCTATGCGCTCGACGAAACCGTGGATGCGGCGGGGTAGCTAGCCCTATCCCGCTGGCACCAGTGAGTGAATCGATGCAGCCAGGGTGTAAACACCCTGGCTTTTTCTATGGCTATGCGCAAACCGCAGGGCTTGCCTGAAAAATATCTTGTCGCTATTTACTAAAAATCCGTTAAAGTTACTGAATAATTACCGCTTTCCCCGGCCATCGCCGGCAGTCCCCCCGAAGGAGGGTTCGGCCATGTTGAAAGCGCGCGTTTTTGTATCCGCCTTGGGCGTTCAGCAGCGCCTAATCCTAACCTTTGTGCTGCTGGCCGCCGTGATCGCTGGGGCGATTACCGCCAATGCCTATCGGGTAATCCGAACGGCCTTGATCCAAGACGTGCAAATCGATGTGGATCGCGGCCTAGAGGTGATGAAACACTTGGTGGCGGAACGCGGCGGACGGTTCGAGATGGTTGGCGGTCAGCTTACCCTGGCGGGGCTGCCGGTTTCCGGGGATGCAACCCTGGTCGATACCATCAGCAAAATCACGGGCGGCGTTGCCACGATCTTTCAAGGCGACGAGCGGATCACCACTACCGTGCGCAAGCCGGACGGCAGCCGGGCAATCGGCACCAAACTAGCGGCCGGCCCGGCCTATGACCGCGTGTTTCGGGAGAAGCAGACCTACCATGGGCGCGCCGATATTCTGGGCGTTCCGCATCTCGCCGTCTACGAGCCGATTTTGGATGGGCAGGGAGCCGTGATCGGCATTCTCTTCGTCGGCGATGCGCTGGCGGTGGTGGAAGCCGAAAGCTGGGCCATTCTGCGCGATAACCTAATCGGGGCCGCCTTGGCGCTGATCGTCGGTGCGGGCATTGTGGCGCTGGTAGTTCGTTCGCAGATGCGTCGCGTGTCCCATCTCACCGGCCTGTTCAGTTCCTTGCAGCAAGAGCCGCGTCGTTTGATCCTACCCGATGCGGACCGGCGCGATGAAATCGGTGCTTTAGCCAGGGCGCTGACCGATTATTCCGAACAGCTTGAAACCGCCCGTCGCCTAGCCGCCGAAGAGCAGCGGATCGCCAAGCGCGATATCGCCCGCAAAATGGCCCTGGAATTGGCGATTGCCGAGTTCGGCGATAGTATCGATGGGGTGATCGCTACGGTGGTTTCGGCAGCGGCGCAACTGCATCAGAACGCGGAAACCGTGAATAGCAACGCCATGATGACCTCGGAACAAAGTAACGAGGTTGCCGTTGCCGCCGAACAGGCCACCGCGAATGTGCAAACCGTTGCCTCTGCATCCGAAGAACTGAACGCTTCGATCCGCGAAATTAACCGCCAGGTCGCCGAAGCAGCGTCGATCGCCGGAACGGCGGTGCTCGAAGCCGATCAAACCTCTAGCATTGTGCAAACCCTCTCCGATGCCGGGCAGCGGATTGGCGAAGTGGTGAGCCTAATTTCCGAAATCGCCGCGCAAACCAATCTACTGGCGCTGAACGCCACCATCGAAGCGGCCCGCGCCGGGGAAGCCGGAAAAGGCTTCGCCGTCGTTGCGTCGGAAGTGAAGAACCTCGCCGGACAGACCGCACGGGCAACCGAAGATATTCAAACCCAGGTCGGCGCAATCCAACAAGCCACCCATCAGGCCGTCACCGCGATTGCCACCATCGCCCGCACCATCGACCGGATCAACGACATCAACCTCGGCGTGAAGGTGGCGATGGAAGAACAAGGGGCCGCCACGTCGGAAATTGCCCGTAATGTGACCGAAGCCGCCAGCAGCACCCAGAATGTAACGGAAATCACCATCGCCGTTACCCGTGCTGCGGTAGAAACCGGCAGCATGGCCGGGGAAGTGCTCGCTGCCGTTAGCAGTTTAACCAGCCAGGCCGATACGCTGCGCGCCGAAGTCAGCGATTTCCTAAGCCGCGTGCGGGAAGAGGAGGCGGCCTAACGCCCCTCCCCCGCCAGCAGCAACCCTTTTAGCCCTCCCAAGGCTGCCGCCGTAGTGCCGTAACGGCGATAGGCCAGGGCCAAGGCATCGGCCTGAAGAACGACGACTTGGCGCGGGACCGCCTCCCCCAGGCGGTCGGGGGTTAGGATCGTCTGCGCCGCCTCCAGCCAAAGCGTTACGATGGCGGGATCGGGAAACGCCTCCAACGCCAATTCTGCGAGCGGCCCCAGACCGGATAGCGCCTGCATCGGATCGTGGGGGGCTAGGGCCAACACCCAGCGCTGCACGGCCATAGCCCAAAGCCGCCTGAACGCATAGGGGTGGTCGGGGGCCAGCAAGCGGGGTTCCATCGCGCGGAAAATAGCGACACAGCCGGTTGGATCGGCCACGGCCCGCGCGAGGATGAAGTAATAGGCCCCCAAAGCCCAATGGGCCTTCAAGGCGGGTTCCTGGGCGAAGCGTTCGGCATGGGCGGCCAGATCATCGACCAACCGCCGGGCGGTGATCGGGTCGGCCGCCGCCCAGCGGTTGATCCAGGCGCAGACCTGCATCGACCAAGCGGCACGGGCCGCTGCGGTATCGGGAAGATCGGGCCGGGCGCGGGTTAGGGTTGCCAGGGCCGCCCCCGGATCACGCCCCAAGCGCCGACCAAACGCGCTTACTTGGGCCAGCGCCCGCCGATGTCGCCAGGCTTCCGTTACTCGGCGCAGCAAGAGGGTTAGGCCCGGTACAGCAGGCGTCATCATGGCCTCTCACGCCGCGCGGCTGGAATTTCACCTAACAATATAGTCAAGTTTGGCAGCCTATGGCACACTTCCCGCGATGACGGCAATTCCTTCTCCTCCGCCGCCGGTACCCCCGGATGAAGCGGCGCGGCTTGAAGCCCTGCATAGCTTCTGCGCGCTCGATACTCCGGACGATCCCCGGTTGGACCATCTCGTTCAACTGGCAACCCGTCTGCTCGATTGCCCCATTGCCCTGGTCAGTCTGCTTGATTCGGACCGGCAATGGTTTAAGGCCAAAGTCGGCATCGATACTACGGAAACCCCGCGCCGCCTGGCCTTTTGCGCCTACGCCATCCTCGACGATGCGGTAATGATCGTCGAGGATGCGGAACAAGACCCGCGCTTCGCCCAAAATCCGCTGGTAACGGGCGAGCCGCGTATTCGCTTTTATGCCGGTGCGCCGCTGATCTCTGAAACGGGGTTTCGTCTGGGAACCCTGTGCGTTATCGACCAAAAACCCCGCCGGTTCAGCGAAGCGCAAATCAGCCTGCTGCGCGAGTTGGCACAATTGGCCGTCGATGCCCTGGATCTGCACCGTATCGTTGCTCAAACGCGGCAAGATAATCTGGCCCGCACCCGGTTTCTGTCCAGCCTTAGTCACGAGTTGCGCACCCCACTCAACGCGATCATGGGGTTTAGCGAGATGATCTTGCTGCAATCCCCGACCGAGCGCATTGCCGATTACGCCCGCGCCATTCATCAAGGCGGCATCGGCTTGCTGCAGTTGGTGGATGATATTCTCGACTACGGCCAGATTGAAGCCGGGCAACGGCCCCTAACGCTGGAGGCGGTCGATCTCGACAGTGCCATTTTGGCCGCCGCCCGCCAAATCCGCCCGCTGGCCGACCGTCGGCAAGTGCATCTGAAGTTGATGCTGCCCACGCTTCTCAGCGTGCGGGCCGATAAGAGCGCGCTCAACCAGGTGCTGGTGCATCTGATGGAAAATGCGGTGAAATTCACCGGCCCCGGCGGCCACGCTCGGATCGCCGCCCAGGTTGCCGAAACCTGGGGCGACGATGATTGGGTGCATCTGACGATTACCGATACCGGCATTGGCATTCCGCCCGAAACCCTTGTGCGGTTAGGGGACCCTTTCCTGAGGCCGGAGAATGCCCTGACCTCCTCCGAACGCGGGGCTGGTTTGGGCATCGCCCTGTCGCGGCGGCTGCTCCAGGCGATGGGCGGCTCCATCGCTTTTTCCAGCAAGCCCGATCATGGCACGAAAGTTACCCTGCGGCTTCGCCTAGCACCGCCCCATACCGCCGAAGCGGGACACCCCCAAAGCGGGCGCGATAGGCCTCTGGCGTAAGCCCCAAGCGCCGCTTAACGGCCCGCTCCAGCGCATCGACCGAGCCAAAGCCAACCGCCGCCGCGATTTCCGCCACCGTCTGATCGGTGGTTTCCAACAAAAGCCGCGCCTGCTCCAGTCGGGCTGCCTCCACAAAGCGCGCCGGGGTCTGCCCGGTGTGGGTCGTAAAATGCCGCAGAAAGCTGCGCTCGGTCATGCCTACGCGCGCCGCCAGCGCTGGGGTGCGCAGATCGTCGGTGGGATGAGCGGTGATCCAGGTCAGAAGATCGCCCAGTTTGCCCGTCGCACGGGTTTCCGCCGCCTGGGCCTGGCTCATCAGTAGATTGGAAAACTGCGACTGCCCCCCCGGACGGCGCAGATACAGCACCAGTTCCCGCGCAATCGCCAAGGCAATGGGCTGCCCAAGATCGGCCTCCACCAAGGCCAACGCTAGATCAATCGCCGCGGTAATTCCCGCCGAGGTATAGATTGGCGCGGCCTGCACATAGATGGCATCCGGCTCCACCGTGACCGCCGGATAACGGCGGGCGAGATCAGCGCAGGAATGCCAATGGGTTGTCGCCCGTCGCCCGTCCAAAAGACCGCTTTCCGCCAGAATGAACGCCCCGGTGCAGGCACTGGCCACCCGGCGTACGCGCGGTGCCGCCGCTGCGACCCAAGCCGGCAGAATCCCTTCGGCGACGGCCCTATCCACCCCTGGATTGCCGCCGGCCACCATCAGCGTATCAATCTCCTCCGGCACCTCGGCGAGCGACAGAGTCGGCCCCAAAGATAGACCGCAACTGGTGGGCACGGCCCCGCCGGTTACCGAAGCGTGCAGGATACGGTACGGCAGAGGGCTATCCGGCCCGTGCATCTGCCGGAAATGCTGATTGGCCTTGGTAAAAACCTCGGTCGGCCCCAAGCAGTCGAGGCTTTGGCACTGGGGAAAAACAATCAGCAGGATCGTACGCATGGCGGGGCTTTCGGCATGGAGACTTTGGCGGATTATGCGGTTTATCTGTCCTTTTCGACAAGGGGGCGGCTTTCTAGACTAATCCTCCCGATGCTTGCCGGAGACCCCCCAAAGATGTCTGCATCCGCCCCCCTGCCGCCCCTCGCCCGGCGGACCGCCCTTACCCTCGCCATCGCCCAATGCTGCGCCTTCTGCGCGATTGCGATTGGGCTGACGCTTACCGGATTGGTCGGCCAAAGCCTGGCCCCGCGCCCCGATCTTGCCACCTTACCCTATGCCGCCGTGATCCTGGCCTCGGCGGCGGCCACGATTCCCCTCTCGCTGCTGATGGGCAAGATCGGTCGGCGCGCCGGTTTCATGCTGGGGGCCGCCAGCGCCATCGCGGCGGGCGGTTTGGCCGCCCTGGCCGTTTTACGCCATGATTTCGCGCTATTCTGCTTGGGAAATGCCTTTCTGGGGGTGTTTCAGGCCAGTTCCCAATACTACCGCTATGCCGCCACCGATAGTGTGCCGGACCCGGCGGGCAAAGCCCGTGCCCTATCTTGGGTGATGTTGGGAAGCCTGGCCGCCGCCTTTCTGGGACCGCAGATTGCCGCGACGTCCCGCGGCCTGTGGGAGTTGGTGCCCTTCGCCGGCTCGTACGCGGCGATTGCCGGGCTGGGTGGTATGGCGGTTCTCATTCTAGCGACGCTGCCTGCGCCGCCGCCGGTTCAGCCCTTGGTAGGCCCCCGCCGCCCGTTGATCGACCTCGCTCGGCAACCGCGCTTCCTTCTGGGGCTGGCCTGCACGGCCCTGGCCTTCGCCGTGATGACCTTTGTGATGACGGCCACGCCCTTGGCCGTCGTTGCCTGCGGCTTTTCGGTTGGGGCGTCGGCCGGTGTCATTCAGGCGCATTTGGTGGGGATGTTCGCCCCGGCCTTTTTCACAGGGAAGGTGATTGCCCGCATTGGTCTTCTGCCGGTCTTGACGGGCGGGCTGGTGTTATTCCTGGCCAGCGTGCTGGTTGGTCTCAGCGGTCTCGACCTATCCCAGTTCACCCTGGCGCTGGTTTTGAATGGGATTGCCTGGAATCTGCTATTTGTCGGCGGCTCCACTTTGATTGCGCAGTCGGCGGAGGCCCCGCAGGACCGCGCGCGGTTGCAGGCGTTGTCCGAATTCTGCGTCTTCGGCCTTTCAGCCCTGGCGGCGGTGACCGCTGGGCCGATCCAAACCCGCATCGGCTGGGACCCGGTGCTGACCCTTAGCCTGATTCCGGTCGCGCTGCTGGCCCTTGGTGTGCTGCTCTATCGCGTTCGTGGACTGAAGACTGCGGCGGCCTAACAAAAAAGCGGGGCATCCATGCCCCGCTTTCCCGCTGGCCGTGAGGCTTAGAGAGCGCTGGTAAGCCAGGCTTGCAGCATCGATTTCGGCATCGCGCCAACCTTCTGGGCCACGACCTGACCATTTTTGAACAACAGCATCGTCGGGATGCCACGCACGCCATATTTGGCCGGGGTGCCGGGGTTTTCATCGATATCGACTTTGGCGATCGTCACCTGGCCGGCAAGCTCGGTCGATAATTCTTCAAGCGCCGGGGCAATCGCCCGGCATGGGCCGCACCAGCCCGCCCAAAAATCGACCAGCACGGGGCCAGGGGCGTTCAGCACATCGGCTTCAAAGCTGGTATCGGTAACGGCGACAGTGGCCATATTCTTCTTTCCTTGGCAAAGCCGGTTCGACCGGCAGGCGATACCAGACATTTAGGGATGCGCCACCCCCAGCGTCAACCATTCCGCCCCGCAGAATGCTTAACGCTGTTCATCAAAATCTGCAGAGCGGGTGATGGTCAGAAGCTCCGGATCATCGAGCAGCGCATCGGACAGGGGCATCAACCGTGCGCCGTCGGTCCAGACCAGCCAGCAGCGGACGGGTCGATCCGGATAAAGTTGTCGCAGGAGCGCCCGGTAGAGCGCCATCTGTTGGCGATAGGCCCTGGAAACGCCCGTTTCAAGATCGGGCGGCGGTCGGTTGGTCTTGAAATCGGCGACCAGCACCGCCTGCGGCCCAACCCAGAGCCGATCCACCTGCCCCGACACGATGACATCGCCAACCCGCCCGACCAATGGCACTTCCGCCCGTGCTTCTGGCCCGAACAGGGGGCGAAGGTCGGGGTGGATCAGCACGCTTTCCGCCTCCTGCCACAGGGTCGTCGCCGCGTCGGGAGATAGATCATGAACGGCACGGGCCAGATAGGCGGCCGCGCTCTCCGCCCAACGGGCTTGCGGCAGGTCGGGCAGCATTTGTAAGAGCCGATGCACCAACCGCCCACGCTTCAGCCCCGCCGCGCGCGCCCCTTCGACCGGCAACGCGGGCTTTTGCCCGGCGAGCGGCGAGCGGGCGGGGGGTTCTTCGGCCAGGCGCGATGGGGTGAGCGGACGGCTCGGCACCGGCTCCTCCGGCGGCGGCGCAAAGAGCCAGGCAGGCGGCACGGCCTGCGCCGCTACAGGCGCGACTGCG
>CAZNVY010000003.1:19077-25226 GCA_964576605.1 uncultured Elstera sp.
TGGCTGGGCCTCCGGCACGGTATCGGCCGGGGCCAGCCGATCCAGCACCGATTGGATCAGCGCGTACCAGGTGCCGTCCTTCGCCTCCTCCGCCTTCCCGCCGAGCCAACCGGTGATATAGAGCCGATCCTCGGCCCGCGTGAGCGCGACATAGAGCAGGCGCCGATATTCGGCCATTTCCTGATCGGCCCGCGCCGCCCGTAGCGCCGCCGTCACCGGGTCATCCTCGTCCTTGCGCGGCGACCAGACCGGCCCCCAGTCCGCCGCGTCGGGCCAGAAGAGGCTGCGCTTCATCTGCGGGGCGCTGGCACAATCGGGCAAAAAGACAATCGGGGCCTGCAAGCCCTTTGCCCCATGCACGGTCATGATCCGTACCTCGTTGCGCCCGGCGGTATCGCTATCGCGCTTGATTTCCTGGTCCGATAGGTCGAGCCAATGGATGAAACCCTGCAGGCTGGGGGTATGGATGCGCTCGAACGCCAAAGCCTGATTGAGGAACTCGTCAATCGGATCCGCCGCCTCCACGCCCAAGCGTTCCAGCAGCGCCTTGCGCCCACCATCCCGGCCCAAAATCTCGGCATAGAATTCGTACGGTCTAGCGAAATCCATCTTGGCCCGCCAACGGTTAAGCGTTGCCACCGCCGCCGTCAGGGCCGGATGCCCTGCGGCGCGGGTTCGCAAGGCCTGCCATAGGCTTTCACCATCACGGGCGCGGGCCGCGTGGAAAAGATCCTCCTCGGACACACCGATCAACGGTGATTTCAAAAGGCACGCCAAGGATAGATCATCATCCGGCAGCAGCAGAAACCGCCCCAGGGCCAGCAAATCCATCACCGCCAGATGCGCCGTCAGCCGCAGTCGATCTGCCCCGGCGACCGGCACCGCTTCCTGCTTCAGGGCGCGTACCAATTCTGGAACGAAGCCGCCGCGCCGCCGCACGAGGATAAGAATATCCCCCGCGCGCACGGGGCGGCCCTTGGCAGTCAACATTTCCCCATGATCGAGCCACCGCCGGATACGACGGGCGATCACGCGCGCCACCACCGCCGGGGGGTTGCTCGCCCCTTCGCGCCGCAGCGGTAACTGCCAGTCGCCCGCCGCCGGATCGTCCGGGGTCCGTTTTGGCAAGACTGGCCAGAGTTCGACCACCCCCGCTTCCCCTAAGCGGGAGACCTCGTGGCGGAGCGGCGCATCGCCCTCCACCACCCCGGTGCCGGCGGCAGGTTGCGTGAAAACCCGATCCACCGTGTCCAACACGACCGAGGTTGAGCGGAAGGAATGATCCAGCGCGGCAACCCAGAGCTGCCGATCCACCTGGGCCAGAAGATCGGTAAAAGCCCGGCGCATGGTCTGAAACGCGCGCGGATCGGCCCCTTGGAAACTATAAATCGACTGTTTGGCATCACCGACAACAAAGAGAGTGCGGATCCCCTCGGCCCGGCTGTGGCCTGCAAAAAACTCTTGCGCCAGCAGACGAACGATCTGCCATTGGTCGGGGTTCGTGTCCTGTGCCTCGTCGATCAGAATATGATCCAACCCGCCGTCGAGCTTGAACAATACCCAAGAAACCCCGCCGTCGCGGCCCAACAGCTGCACTGTATGCAGAATAAGATCGTCGTAATCCAACCAGGCGCGATGGCGTTTCATCGCCGTATAGACCGCCAGAATCGCCGCCCCCAGCCGGACCAAGGCGGCACTACCGGCGAAAATCGCCGCCCGGCGCATAGTCTCCTGCGCCCGTAAAAGCCGCGCCCCTTCCGTCTCCAACCAGGCGGCAACATCGGGGGCCGCCGTGGCGACGGATTTCGTGCAGAAGCTTTTGCGCAGGGGACCTTTATCGGTAAAAAAAACCGTCCAATAGGCCTCGAACCCAGCGGGCGAAGGCTCGGCGGCGAAGGTGGCCAGTTTATCGGCTGAAATCTTATCGGTCTTGCCGGTCCCCTGGGCCAGGGCACGCGCCGCCGTTCGCAACCGATCCGCCTGGGCGACGGTGGTATTATAGGCTGCTTGCCACACGCTAGCGGGGGTGATAGCGGGATCGACCTCCAGCCGGGCCGCCAGCGTGGCAATCAACGGTTCGATTCCCCCTGCCGCCGCCAAGCGTCGCATCCAAGAACCGCGTTCCGCCACAAGGGTTTTCAGCAGTGCGTGAAACCGATCCTCGTTCAGCCGGTCGGTCACCATTTGCACGGCTGCCCCCAGATCGGCCAATCCGGCCCCGCCCTGAGCCTCGGCCAGCACCTGGTCGCGGGCATTCACCAGCAATTCTTCGGCGCTGGCCTCATCCATCGCTTGAAAATGCGGCGGCAGCCCGGCTTCCAGCGGAAACCGCGCCAGAACCGACTGGCAAAAAGAATGGATCGTTTGAAACTTAAGGCCCCCTGGCGACTCCAGCACCAGCCCAAATAAACGGCGGGCGCGGCGCACCTCGGCCTCCTCCGGCGGGGTGCCGCCGGAAAGGTGGGTCAGCCCGTCGATCAGGGCAGGCAGCGGCTGGCTGGCCCAATCGCCCAGGGTTTCCATCAGCCGCTTTTCCATTTCGGCGGCGGCGGCTTTGGTATAGGTGATGCACAAAATTCGGTGCGGGGCCGTGCCTGCTAACAGCAGGCGCAGCACGCGGCGGGTCAGCACGCTGGTCTTGCCGGTCCCCGCCGAGGCCGCCACCCAGACCGACTGATCCGGAATCGTGGCCGCCGTCTGCCGCGCCGTCGCGGTTTCGATCACCGCTTGGCGCTGATAATCGAAGCCGGTCATTCTTCTGCCTCCCCGCCGCTCCATTCCGCCACACGGGCAAGATGGGCATAATCGGAAAATCGCGGGGCAAACTGCGGGCGCGGGGTAACCGGATAGGGCGTATCGGGATCGTCATATTGCGCGATCAAGGAAGCCAACCCGGCACGGGTTTCGGCCAATAGCCCATCCAGCGTGGTTTTGACCGGAACGATCTTGCCAGGTGGGGAGCCGCCAGATAGCTGCCAAAACTCTAGCCCGGTCACCGGCTTTCCAGGAAGCCCAGCGAAGCCGCCGCCCTCGACAATCAAGGCTTCCAGCGGCAATTGCGGCGCATAGCCCGCCTGCACATCCTTTTCGGACGGCGGTGCGCCGGTCTTATAATCGATGATCCGATAGGTCCCATCGGCCAGATACTCAAGGCGGTCGGCCTTGGCTTTGACGGTGAACGCCCCCGCGTGCCCGGTCAGCGTCAGTCCGCCCGTGACTTCGGTCGCAAGCTGGACGATCCCGGCGCGGCGGCGGCTCTCTTCAGCAATAAACCACTCGGCCACCCGCTCGAACCGGGGCCACCAGAACGTGTAAAGGCTGGGAACGGCGCGCAGTGGGGCGAATTCTCGGTACCCGATTTCCAACAGCTTCGCCAAAGCATCCTCAGGCACGGCATCGGGATAGGCTTTCACAAAGGCATCGAGCGCCGCATGGATAATCTGCCCGCGATCGGCCGCACCGGGATCAGCATCCAGGGGATCGAGCGGCTTCAGCCCCAGGATGCGCTTGGCATAGAGCGCATAAGGGTCGCGCCGCCACACTTCGATATCGGTGACGAACAGCGTGCGGGGGCGATCCGCAACCGGCGGGCACGGCCGCGGGGCCGGGAGCGGGGCATACCGCGCCGGGGCATCCAGCGCCGCGGCCCAGGCCGGCAGGGCTGATTCAGCCAAGCGATAGCCGTTCCCTGCCAGCAACACCCCCAAACGTTGCAGCCAGCGCGACGGGACGGTCGGTGTGCCATCCACCCGTTCCGCGCGGGAGAAAATCACCTCCGGGGCCATCGCCGCCTGCACGAAATCATGTGCCGACAGGCCGATGCGCCGCTCCAGCGCCGGCAATCCGAAGGCCTGGCGCATCGGACGCGACATCCAAGGATCGCCCGGTGGCTCGCCGGGCCAGGTGCCCTCGTTCAACCCCGCGAGGATCATCAGATCGGGCCGGGCCAAGCGCGCTTCCAGCGGCCCTAAGATCGAAAGCCGCGGGTGGCGGTCATAGACCTGCCGTACCGCGACCGGCCCCATGAAACTCATCAGCAGGGCTGGAAATTCGGCGGGATCATCGAGGGTCAAAGCGCCCGCATGATCGATCAGATCGGCCAGAAACTCCGCCGCCGCCTCCCCCGCCGGGCCAGCCCAGAGCCGGGCCTCGCCCGCCTGGGTATCGGTGCGGCAGAAGGCTTCTGCAGCGGTTAGATGCGCCAGCAGCAGTGTTTGGAACGAGGCCCCCGGCTGTGCCAAAGCCGCCTCCCACGGGCCGAGCGCCGCCGCCAGCCGGTCGAGATAAACCGCCAACGCCTCTGGAAGCGCGGGAAGGGCCGCGGCCGCCGCCCGCAATCCCGCCAACCCCGGCCCCGGACGCGGCCCGCGCAGCAGGCGCTTCTCTAAGCGCTGTGCCAACCGCCGCGCTTTGGATAGATCGAACCCCAGGCCGGTCAATGGGTGCTTCAACAACGCCAGCAGCGGCGCGGGAGCGAGACGATCACGCGCCGCCTCGGCCAAAAGCCGCAGGAACACACCGGGAACCGAGCCACTGAGGGGCTGGCCCGCCGAATCGTCGCACCGCACCCCGTAGCGCGCCAGTTCCGCCGCCACCCGGCGGGCGAGATCGCGGTCGGGGGTTATCAGCGCGGCGGTGCGCCCCGGCACCTCCAGGGCTTCACGCAAGGCAACGGCGATGATCGCCGCCTCTTCCTGGGGGGTTGCCGCCGTCACCAACCGCACCCCGGCCAAGGCTGCCTGAAAATCGAGCCTGCCCGTTGGCCGATCTTCTGGCGCGGCAACCGACAGGGCCTGGGCCAGCAGCTGCGCCCGGTCGGGCACTGTGCGGGCCGCCCCGGCACAGCCCGGCCACAGCCGCACCTCGGCACGCGGCAAACTCATTGCCGCCAATAAATCCTGCAAGCCCGCCTGGGGATGGGTGGGATGGTCCGGCAGCGCGGCCCATTCCGCCTCTGGCATATCGGTATCAAGGCCGGGCAGAATAATATCGCCCTGCGGCAAGCGGGCGACGACTGCAATCAGATCCCGCGCCGCCTTTTGACTGCCCGTGGTTCCGGCGACAATAATGCGCCCCAGCGGCGGGCTTTCCGCCCAAGCCGCCGCTTGCAGCCGGATCAGCCGGTCGCGCCGGTCGATGGGATCAAGCGCCTGCTCGTCGGCTAAAATCTTGGGCCAAAGGTCGGTTACGATCCGCAGGAAATCGAGCGTGATTTGCCAATGGTGGGCTAGGTTTTCCGGCACTAACTGCGCTAGCCCCTCAAACCCCAAGCCCTCTGCCTGTGCTTGGTTCATCAAGCGCGCCAGTTCCGCGGCAAGGGCGACGGCGCGATCCAGCGGCAAACCGGGGTCGCGTGCCCGGATCAGCCGTGCCAGCATGGCCTGGCGCTTCACCGCGGGAATAGCGGGCGGCAGACCGGCGGCAATGCTGCCGACCGCGACCGAATCGCTGAAGGTAAGATCATCTTCGTCGATATCGCCAAGGGCATTGAAGCTTGGCAGGACCAAGGCCCGCCCGTTTGCGGCGCGCAAGAAAGCATCGCGGATCGTTCGGCACGCGCGACGGGACGGCAGCAGCAGGCGCACGCGGGCAAAGGCCAGCGGATCATGCGTCGCTTCCGGCAGCAGCCCGCGCACCAGCGCCTCGGCAAAGCCTATTCCGGCGGGAATGGTATAGACCGCCACGCCCGCCCCCGGATCAGAACTTCAAACGCAGAAAATCTAACCGCCCCGCCCAGGACGGCCCACCTTCCAGCGTGATCCGGCGGGCATCGGGCGCATCGCCCGGCGCGAAGGTGACGATCAATGGATCCCGCGGCAGGCCATCGCCCAATCGATCCGGCCATTCGATCAGCGTGATGCCGCCGAAGGCATCGTCCAGCCCCAGTTCATAGGCATCGCTGGCATCGTGCAGCCGATAGAGATCGAAGTGCGAAATCAACCCCGACGGCAGCTCGTAGGTCTGGACCAGGGTAAAGGTTGGGCTGGGTACATCGATTGCTGCCCCGGCGCGCGCTTGGATGAATGCGCGGGCAAAAGCGCTTTTCCCCATACCAAGATCGCCGCGCAGGGCGATCACATCGCCCTTATCGGCCAAGGCGGCGAGTTCTTGGGCAAGGCTTTGCGTCGTAGCGAGGGATTTGGCCTCAA
>CAZNVY010000003.1:25236-40490 GCA_964576605.1 uncultured Elstera sp.
CGGCAACGGCGGCGACAGACTGAACAGTGATTTTCATAGCCCCCCTAGGCTACGCGAAAAGCCCCCGCCCCGCAAAGACCCGAAAACCGCAAGGCCTTATTCCGTGGGGGGTTGCATCGCGGCAGAGCGCGCGCCACTCTGCGCGCCGATCAAGCGTATGACGGGATTTGAGGAAAGCGATGACGGTCAAGACCGATGTGGTGATTATCGGCGCGGGTCCGGTGGGACTATTCGCGGTGTTCGAGTGCGGAATGCTGCGCCTGAAAACCCATGTGATCGATACGCTGGCCGATGCGGGCGGGCAATGCACCGCGCTCTACCCCGAAAAACCGATCTACGATATTCCGGCCCATCCTGCCATTTCGGGGGCCGATCTTATCGAAAATCTGATGCAGCAGGCCGCCCCGTTTAACCCAGTCTTCCACTTCGGCGAACAGGTGATGCAACTCACCCGGACCGACGCAGGGACCTGGAAGATCACCACCTCCAAAGGAACCGATCTGGAAGCCCCGGTGGTGATGATCGCCGCCGGCTGCGGCGCCTTCGGCCCCAACCGCCCCCCGCTGGAGGGGCTAGACGCCTATGAGGCCACCGGCGGCGTGCAATATTTCGTGCAGCGGCGCGACGCCTTTCGCGGCAAGAAGATCTGCATCGCTGGGGGCGGCGATTCGGCGGTCGATTGGGCGATTTCCTTGAGCGAGGTGGCGGAGCGGGTACAGGTCGTCCACCGCCGCCCGAAGTTCCGTGCCGCCCCGGAAAGCGCGGCGAAACTGGATCAATTGGCTAAAGACGGCGCAATCGACCTGGTAATCCCCTATCAGCTCGCCGGGCTTGAGGGGGCGAACGGGCAGCTTTCGGGCGTTATCGTCGAAACTCTCGACGGCCAACGCCGGACCCTGGAAGCCGATCACCTGCTGCCCTTCTTCGGCCTCGCCATGACCCTGGGGCCGATTGCCGATTGGGGATTGAACCTAGAGCGCAATCAGATCGCGACCACTCAAGCGACCTCCGCGACCTCGGCCCCCGGTATTTTTGCCATCGGCGATATCGCGACCTATCCTGGCAAGCTGAAGCTGATCCTATCGGGCTTCGCCGAAGCAGCATCCGCCGCCCATGCCGCCCACGCCATCGTTCATCCCGGCGCGGCGCTGCATTTTGAATATTCCACCAGCAAAGGCGTACCCGGCGGCGCGTGAAACCACGCCCGATGGGGAGGCTCCAGCATGGCTGACCGACTGAAAGCGACGATGATTGACCGACACAGGGCCTTTGCGGTGGCCCGTACCTACTAATGCGAGAGGGGGCGATGCCATGATCGCCCCCCTTGTCATGGTTCCCTTAGGCCGGTGCTTACGCGTTCGCACCACCGTCGATGGTTAGTTCCGTGCCGGTGATGAAGCTGGCCGCCGGGCTGGCAAGGAAAACAATGCCCGCCGCAACCTCTTCGGGGCGACCGAACCGACCAAGGGCGGTGAAGGCGCTCATAGCCGCGGCATTCGGCCCATCCTCCGGGTTCATATCCGTCGCAATCGGCCCAGGCTGCACCGTATTAACGGTAATACCGCGCGAGGCCAAATCGCGGGCTACGCCGCGCGCATAGAGTGCTACCGCCCCCTTGGTCGCGGAATAATCAGCAAGACCAACGAAGGGCACCCGTTCCCCAACGACTGAGCCGATAACGATAATCCGCCCGCCATCGGTTAGCTTTGGTGCTGCCGCGCGGATAGTGCTCACGATCCCCTGCACATTCACCGCCCACACACGATCAAGCGCCGCAACATCCGTTGCGGGATCATCGACCTTGCCGCCCGCAGCCACCCCTGCGTTTGCCACCAGAATGTCGAGCTTGCCGAATTTGGCGACCACTGCGTCGACCAACCCGCGCACCGCCGCCGTATCGGCCTGATCGGCCGCGAAGGCTACCGCCACGCCCCCTTGAGCTGTGATTTCCGCCGAGAGAGCCTGCGCCGCCGTTGCCGAGGCGGAATAGCTGAAAGCAACCGTCGCCCCCTGCTCGACCAGAGCTTTGACCGTGGCGGCACCAATGCCACGCGCGCCGCCGGTGACCAGGGCAATTTTACCGTTAAGCGTCTTTGTCATGATGATCTCCAAGGGGAAAGATTTTTGTACCGTTCGATACATAAATAGAAGCCTCGACAGCACCCGTCAAGCGGATTATGTATCGATCAGTACAGTTTCTTCTGGAGAGGGATGATGGCAACGGGACGCCCACGCCAATTTGACCCCGATGCCGCCCTGCAACAGGCCGCCTGCCTGTTTCGGCGCAAAGGGTATGGGGCCACCTCGCTACAAGATCTGACGGAGGCAATGGGCATTAACCGCCCCAGCCTCTATGCCGCTTTTGGCAATAAGGATGCGCTGTTTCTGGCCGTCGTCCGCCGCTATATCGCCCAGTTCGAGGCGGTTTTCACTCAGGCCTTCCAGGCCCCTACGGCCAAGCAGGCGGTCCGGCAGATGCTGCACGCGATCATCGATCTCGTCGCCCCACCCGATGCGCCGCCCGCCTGTCTGGGGCAGATCGGCCTGTTCACAACCGCCGAAGCATCGCCCGATGTGGTGGCCGAACTGGCTGCCACGCGCCGGGAATTTCTGGCCCGTCTGGCGGAACTTCTGTCCGGCGAGTGGGACGCGCCTGATACACGGGCGACGGCGATTGTGGCCATTACCCAGGGACTGGCCGGGCAGGCGTTCGATGGAACCCCCGTCCCCGAATTACATCGGCTGGCTGATTTGCTGATTGAAGGGGCCTTTGCCCCGCTTCCCGCATGACAGCCCATAAAAAAGGGCGCTTCCTGCAGGAAGCGCCCCATAGGCTCAATCTAGAAAGGCTTAACCTTTTTTCGGCGGGGTTGCCGGCCAGGATTTAATCAGCGTGTCATAGTCGATCGTTTCGCCTTTCGGCTTTTCGTTCGACAGTTTCCGTTGCGGGGCGAGCGTGCCGGCTGCCTCGGCTTTCTTGAACCAATCTTCCGCCGAGGTTTTCGGGTTTAGCTTCGGTCCGCAGTCGCCTTGAACATTGGCCCGTTCCAGCCGCTCCAGAACCGAATCCTGGGCTGCCGCGAGGGCATCCATCGCTGCCTGCGGGGTTTTCGCCCCCGACGAGGCATCGCCGATATTCTGCCACCAAAGCTGTGCCAGCTTCGGATAATCCGGCACATTGTTTCCCGTCGGCGTCCACTGCACGCGGGCGGGGGAGCGGTAGAATTCCACAAGCCCGCCCAGCTTCGGCGCGCGCTCGGTGAAACTCTTATCCCAAATATCCGATTCGCGGATAAAGGTTAGTCCCACATGGCTCTTCTTCAGGCTGGTCGATTTGGCAACGGTGAACTGGGCATAGAGCCAAGCCGCCTTGCGCCGATCCACCGGGGTGGATTTAAGCATGGTCCACGATCCGGCATCCTGATAGCCGAGCTTCATGCCATCCTTCCAGTACGAGCCTTTCGGCGAGGGGGCCATACGCCATTTCGGCGTCCCATCGGCATTCATCACCGCCAGACCCGGCTTCACCATATCGGCGGTGAAGGCGGTGTACCAGAACATCTGCTGCGCAACATTACCCTGCGCCGGAACCGGCCCGGCTTCGGAGAAGGTCATGCCCTGGGACTGCGGCGGCGAATATTTCTTCAGCCATTCCAGATATTTGGTAATGGCATAGACCGAAGCTGGGCCGTTGGTATCGCCCCCGCGCTCGATGGAGGAGCCGACCGGGCGGCAGCCTTCCATTCGGATACCCCATTCATCGACCGGCTTGCCATTCGGCAGGCCCCGATCGCCGTTCCCCGCCATCGATAGCCACGCATCGGTGAAGCGCCAGCCCAGCGACGGGTCTTTCTTACCGTAGTCCATATGGCCATAGACTTTAACGCCGTCGATTTCCTTCACGTCGTTGGTGAAGAATTCGGCGATATCTTCATAGGCCGACCAATTAACCGGCACGCCCAGCTCGTAGCCATATTTGGCTTTGAACTTTTCTTTCAGGTCGGCGCGGGTGAACCAATCGTAGCGGAACCAATAAAGGTTCGCGAACTGCTGGTCGGGCAGTTGGTACAATTTGCCGTCAGGGCCGGTGGTGAAGGATTTACCGATGAAATCATCGATATCCAGGCTGGGCAAGGTTACATCTTTGCCCTCGCCCGCCATCCAGTCGGTCAGCGGCACGGCCTGCTGATAGCGGAAGTGGGTGCCAATCAGGTCAGAATCGTTGATCCAGGCGTCGTAGATATTCTTACCCGACTGCATCTGGGTCTGAATCTTTTCGACGACATCGCCTTCCTGGATCAGATCATGGGTCAGCTTGATCCCGGTGATTTCAGAGAAAGCTTTTGCCAGGGTTTTGGCTTCATACTCATGCGTGGTAATGGTTTCCGACACCACGTTGATTTCCATGCCCTTAAACGGGGCGGCGGCTTTGATAAACCATTCCATTTCCTTCATCTGCTCGTCTTTCGACAGCGTCGAAGGCTGGAATTCATTGTCCACCCACCGTTTTGCGGCGTCCATATCTGCCCATGCCGACGCCGACGCGAATAGCAGCGCGGCGGTCGAGACGGAGACGATCAAATTACGGGTCATTGGCGTCCTCCTGTTTATGGTTCATTTGGCCGGATATTTCCGGTCCGTTTTTGTCCGTGAAACTTCCCTAAACCCAGCGGAACACGGCTGCGGCATAGACAAGGGAAACCCCGGAAGCCCACCAAAGATCGGGCGACATCAGCCCAAGCCAGGCGAGATGGATGAAGGCACTGCCCAAAAGCGAGATAAACAGCCGGTCGCCGCGCGTCGTTGGGATGCGCAGAATGCCGACCCGCTCAATCTCTGGCCGGAACAGGGCCAAAAGCGTTAGCGAGACAAGAAGGGTTAGAATCCCCCCGAAAAACAGGCCCGTTTGCCAGGTCCAGGCCATCCAGGCGAGTTGGTCCATGACGAAGAGCCTCCCTAAACCCGCCCAAGGGCAAAGCCCTTGGCAATGTAATTGCGCACGAACCAGATGACGATCGCGCCCGGCACCATGGTCAGCACCCCGGCGGCGGCCAACAGGCCCCAATCCATCCCGGCGGCAGAGATTGTGCGCGTCATCGTGGCAGCGATGGGTTTCGTATCCACACTGGTCAGCGTGCGCGCCAGCAGCAGCTCGACCCAGGAAAACATGAAGCAGAAGAAGGCCGACACCCCGATGCCCGACGCGATCATCGGCATGAAGATCTTCACGAAAAAGCGCGGGAAGCTATAGCCGTCGATATAGGCCGTCTCGTCGATCTCCTTCGGTACGCCCGACATGAACCCCTCCAAAATCCACACGGCGAGCGGGATGTTGAACAGGCAGTGGGCCAGCGCGACGGCGAAGGGCGTATCGAACAGCCCAATCGCCGAATAAAGATTGAAGAAGGGCAGCGCAAACACGGCAGGCGGGGCCATGCGATTGGACAGTAGCCAGAAGAACAGATGCTTATCGCCCAAAAAGCGATAGCGCGAAAAAGCATAGGCCGCCGGCAGCGCTAGGGTAATTGACAAGACGGTATTGATTGCCACATAGCTCAAGGAATTCAGATAGCCCGAATACCAAGACGCATCGGTGAAAATCTTCAGATAATTGTCAAAAGTCAGCGTATGCGGCCAAAGGGTAAAGCCGGAGATAATTTCGGCATTTGTCTTCAAGCTCATGTTGACCAACCAATAAATTGGCAGCAGCAGGAACAGAAGATAAAGACCCATGGTCAGACGGCGGGTGAACATGGTCATTTCCTCCGCGGGGCGTCCATCTGGGTCATTACGGTATAGAAGACCCAGCAGACCGACAGCACGATAAGGTTGTAGACGATCGACAGTGCCGCAGCCTTGCCAAGGTCGAACTGACCCAGCGCCAGCTTCACAAGATCGATGGACAGGAAAGTCGTCGAATTGCCCGGACCACCGCCGGTCACGACAAAAGGTTCAGTATAGATCATGAAACTATCCATGAAGCGCAGCAGCACGGCGATTAGCAGCACGCGGCGCATTTTGGGCAGCTGAATTTTGCGGAAGACTGCCCAGCGCGATGCCCCATCAATGCGGGCGGCCTGATAATAGGCATCCGGGATCGATTTCAGCCCAGCGTAAGAGAGTAGCGCGACCAGCGAGGTCCAGTGCCAAACATCCATCAGCACAATCGTCGCCCAGGCCGACAGGGCATTCTGCGAATAATTATAGGGAATGCCGAGGCTATTGACTGCCGCCCCCAGCAACCCAATGTCCGACCGGGCGAAGACCTGCCAGATGGTGCCGACGACGTTCCAGGGGACCAGCAAGGGCAGCGCCATAACAATCAAGCAGGCGGCGACGGTCCAGCCTTGGCGCGGCATGGCCAGGGCAACGGCGATGCCTAGCGGCACCTCAATGGCCAAAATGATCCCGGAGAACAGAAGGTTCCGCCACAGCGCATCGAAGAAGCGCCCCCCAAGGTCGGTGCTAGGGTTCAGCAGTTCGGCAAACCAGCCAACGCCATTCCAGAAGAACTGATTATTCCCAAACGTATCCTGGACGGAGTAGTTCACCACGGTCATCAGCGGCACAATGGCACTGAAGGCAACGGTGAGAAAAACCGGCAGGACCAGCAGCCAGGCTTTGTTGTTTTCGGTCTTATCCATGGTGCCCCCCAGACGCGGGCTGAAGACGGAAGCCGTCTTCGTAAAGATGCAGGGCGCGCGGATCGAAGGTCACGCCGGCCTCGCTGCCGTTGATCGCCACCCCATCGGGAACCATCGCAATCATCGGCTGCCCGGCCAGAGTGATGCGGGCGAGGCGGACGCGGCCAAGATCGTCAATCCGGGTGATCTGCACCGGCAATCCGGCCCCCGCCGGGGTAAGGGTGCAATATTCCGGGCGCACACCAAGTTCCAGCGCATCGCCGCGCGTCGGTGTTCCGACCGGCGGAACGGCGATCGCTTGATCGCCGATATAGGCGGTCGCGCCCTCTAGGCGGCAGGGTAGGATATTCATCCCCGGCGAGCCGATGAATTTGCCAACGAAGGTATGGTCGGGCCGCTCGAATAAATCTTCCGGTGTGCCGCTTTGCACGACGCCGCCGTCGTACATAACGACGACCTGATCGGCGATGGTCAGCGCTTCGGTCTGATCGTGGGTAACATAAATCAGGGTGATCGGCAGCCGTCGGTGCAGTTCCTTGATCTTGGAGCGCAATTCCCACTTCAGGTGCGGGTCGATCACGGTCAGGGGTTCGTCGAACAAAATCGCCGATACATCTGACCGCACCAAGCCACGCCCCAGCGAAATCTTTTGCTTGGCGTCCGCCGTCAGGCCGGTCGCCGGGCGCGACAGGTCGCGGGCGAGATCGAGCATCCCGGCAATCTCGCGCACGCGGGCGTCCACCTGCTTTTCCGGGACTTTCCGGTTGCGCAGGGGGAAGGCGAGATTGTCGTAAACGCTCATCGTGTCGTAGATGACCGGGAACTGGAACACCTGGGCGATATTGCGCTTTTCGGTCGGCAGGGTCGAAACATCCACCCCGTCGAACAGGATTTTCCCGCGCGACGGCACCAGCAGGCCGGAGATGATGTTGAGCAGCGTCGTCTTGCCGCAGCCCGACGGGCCGAGCAGCGCATAAGCCCCCCCATCCTGCCACACCCGGTTCATCGGCTTCAGCGCGTAATCCGCGTCCGACGCCGGGTTGGGGTGATAGGAATGGGCGAGGTCTTGCAGGTCGATACGGGCCATGATCGCCTCACGCAACCGGGGCCGCGTCGGCGGCTGCAACCAGCGCACCGGACGGCGAGAAAAGGAAAAGATGCTGCGGATCGAGCGATAGGCGGATCGGCGCGCCGGGATCGACCTTCACCACGCCGGACGCAAGCGCAACCCAACGGTCGGCCCCGGCATCGACATGGATATAGCTTTCCGATCCGGTGATTTCCGACACGGCGACGTGACCGGCCAGATTTAGCCCCGGCGCGTCGGACAGGCGGGCGTGATGGGCACGGAAACCGATCAGATAGGCACCATCGGCGACCTGGAAGCGCCCGGTTTCAAAGCTCGACCCATCCGGCAGCCGGTAGGTATTGCCGCTCTTCGCCACCGACACCGTATTCAGCGGCGGATCGGACAGAACCTTCGCGGTAATCAGATCGCGAGGGGTGCGGTAGATTTCTGCGGTGCGCCCGAACTGCGTCACCCGCCCTTCCCACAGGGTGGCAGTATGGCCGCCGAGCAGTAACGCTTCCGTGGGTTCGGTGGTGGCGTACACAAAGATACTGCCGGTCGCGGCAAACAGGCGGGGCAGTTCTTCGCGCAATTCTTCGCGCAGTTTATAATCGAGGTTCGCCAGCGGTTCGTCCATCAGCACCAGATCGGCGCCTTTCACCAGCGCGCGGGCGATGGCCGTGCGCTGCTGCTGGCCCCCGGAAAGCTGTAACGGCGTACGGTCAAGGTACGGCGTCAGGCGCAGCAGCGCCGCCGCTTCCTGGCCGCGCTTCTCGATCTCGGCCTTCGATGCCCCCGCCACCCGCAGCGGCGAGACGATATTTTCGAAAACCGTAAGCGTCGGGTAATTGATGAACTGCTGATAGACCATCGCCACCGACCGCTTGCGCACGTCGAGGCCCGTGATATCGCGCCCGTCGAAGGTCATCGTGCCCGCGGTCGGCTTATCCAGCCCGGCCATCAGCCGCATCAGGCTGGTCTTGCCCGATAGGGTTGGGCCGAGCAGCACGTTGACCGTGCCGTGGGCCAGGGTCAGGGAGACGTCGCGGATATGATCCTCGCCCGCGACCCGCTTGCCAATGCCGGTGAGGGTCAGGCTCATGCTGCGCCCTCCGCCGCTTTCGCTGCCGCCGCCATATACTGATCGAGCGCCGCGCTATCCGCCGCCGAGAGATGCAGGCCGAGCTTGCTGCGCCGCCAGAGGATATCCTCCGCCCGGCGCGCCCATTCGTGTTTCATCAGATAGAGAACCTCGCGTTCGGTCAAATCGGCCCCGAAGTTCCGCCCCAGATCGGCGGCGCTATCGGCCCCGCCCAGCAGCAAGTGCGCGCGGGTGCCATAGGTGCGCGCCAACCGCCAAGCGTGCGCAGGGGCCAGGAAGGGGTAGCGTTTTTGCACATCGGCCAGCAGGTCGGCAAAGCCGGTGACGGGGAAATCGCCGCCGGGTAACGGCTCGCCGCCCGTCCAGCCTTTCGGCTTTTTCAGGGCTTCCGGCAGCAGGGGGCCGAGCTTGTCCAGCACGGCTTCCGCCAGCCGCCGATAGGTGGTGATCTTGCCGCCGAAGACCGACAGTAGCGGCGCGGCACTGCCCGGCGCATCGAGCGTCAGCACATAATCGCGCGTCGCTTCCTGCGCTTTCGAGGCACCATCATCATAAAGCGGGCGGACGCCGGAATAGGTCCAGACGACATCGCTTTCCTGCACCGGCTTTTTGAAATATTCCGAGGCTGCCGCGCAGAGATAGGCAATTTCCTGCGGGGTCGCCGCCACTTTGGCCGGATCGCCCTGGTAATCCTGATCGGTGGTGCCGATCAGGGTAAATTCCCGCTCGTAGGGTATCGCGAAGATGATGCGGCCATCGCCATTCTGGAAAATATAGCAACGGTCGTGGTCAAAAATCTTGCGCACAACAATGTGCGAGCCTTGCACTAGGCGAACTTTCGCGTCGGTATTGGCGCGGATACGCTGGGTCAGCACATCGGCGACCCACGGCCCCGCCGCATTCACCAGCGCACGGGCCTGAATTTGCTTCACGCTCCCATCGGCGGTCGCCAGGGTCAAGACCCAGTGGTCGCTGCGCCGTTCCGCCGCAATAAAGCAGGTGCCTGTGTCGATCACCGCGCCGCGCGCCTGTGCATCCATGGCGTTCAACACCACCAGCCGCGAATCCTGGACCCAACAGTCGGAATATTCAAAGCCACGGGTAAAGCCGGGCTTTAAGGGTGCGCCCGCCGCATCCCGCGTTAAATCGAGGGTACGGGTCCCTGGCAGCTGCTTCCGCCCCCCTAGATGATCGTACAGAAATAGCCCCAGGCGCAGCAGCCACTGGGGCCGCAAGCCACGATGATGCGGCAGCACGAACCGTAGCGGCCAAATGATATGCGGGGCCAGCGCCCAGAGGATTTCCCGTTCGATCAGCGCTTCGCGCACCAAGCGAAACTCGTAATGCTCCAGATAGCGCAGCCCACCGTGGATAAGCTTGGTGGACCAGGAAGACGTGCCGCTGGCAAGATCATTCTGTTCACACAGATACACCGACCAGCCCCGGCCCACCGCGTCGCGCGCGATGCCGCAGCCGTTGATCCCGCCGCCGATGATGGCAAGGTCATAGACCTGCTCCATCCGTTCTCCCCCTGTAGCGCCGTCGCTTTCGCCTTCAGGCTTCGACTGCGCGTTTCCTTATTTCGTTTTACTTTATTCGCGCCTAAATCCGAACTCAAGCCCGAAACCACGGCGTGCGTTGCAATATTTTCGCAACCTTAGGCCGCCGGCTCCTCTTCCTGGCAGCCCACCTCCTCCACGGTTACCGAATGGGCGCGGCAAACGTCGGCGATTTTGCCGTCAGGCAACCGATCCGTCACAAAAAGGTCTATTTCCGATACATGGCCGATCCGCACCGGCGCAGTTCGCTCGAACTTCAGCCGGTCGGCGACCAAAATCACCTGCCGGGCGTTTTCGATAATGGCGCGGGAAACCCGCACTTCCCGATAATCGAAATCGAGAAGCGCACCGTCTTCGTCGATGGCCGAGGCCCCAATGACCGCATAATCCACCTTGAACTGATGGATGAACTGCACCGTCGCCTCGCCCACCACCGCGCCATCGGCCCGGCGCACCGGCCCGCCCGCCACGATCACATCAATTGTCGGATTGGGGTACAGCAGCGTCGCGACATTCAGGTTATTGGTAATGACCAGCAAATCTTCGTGCTGCCCCAGGGCCTTCGCCACCTCTTCGGTCGTGGTGCCAATATTGATGAACAGTGAGGCGCGGTTAGGAATATGTTTGGCCGCCGCGACGCCAATCGCCTCCTTCTCCCCCTGCGCCACAAAGCGCCGGGCCTGATAAGCGAGATTGCTAACGCCCGATGCAATCACCGCGCCGCCGTGCACGCGCGATAGCAGCCGCCGGTCGCAGAGATCATTCAGATCCTTGCGAATGGTCTGCGGTGTAACCTCGAACCGAGCGGCGAGATCCTCCACCGTCACCCGGCCATTGGCGCGGGCAAGCTTCAGAATCTCCTGCTGCCGGTCGTTGGTCAGACTAGCCCCGCGCAGATCGGCGCGCAGCAAGGGAACCGGGATGCGAACCATGGGCGTCTCCCCTCAGGCGGGCGGCCTTAAACGGCGGCCCGGACTTTCGTCACGAACTGATCGACTTCCGCCGATAGATGCTGCGTATCACGGCGCAAAATCTGCGCGGCGGCCAGGGTTTCATCGGCTGATCCGCCAACGGTGGCGGCGGTTTCCGTTACCGCCGTCAGCAGGGTTGCCGCTTCAGTGCTGCTATCGGCGGCCACATGCAGACCGCGCGCAATTTCGCGGGTAGACGCATCTTGCTGATCGACGGCCGCCGCGATCGACGCCCCAACCCCTTCTATACCAACGATTACCGCCTGCACCGTGCGGATTGCCTCCGCCACCTGCCCAGCGATTTTCTGCACTTGCGCAATCTGGGCAGAAATCTCGTCGGTCGCCTTGGCCGTCTGGGTGGCGAGTTGCTTCACCTCCCCCGCCACCACGGCAAAGCCTTTGCCCGCGTCCCCGGCGCGCGCCGCTTCAATGGTGGCATTGAGAGCCAACAGATTGGTTTGCGCCGCGACCTGATGGATCAGATCGACCACCGCGCCGATCTTCTGCGCCGCCGTCGACAGGCCTTCGACCGTTTCGCGCGTCGCCGTCACCGTCTGTACCGCCGTTCCGGACATTTGCGCCGATTCGCCCACCCGCCGGGCGATTTCGGTAATCGACCGGGCTAATTCTTCAGCCGCCGCCGCCGCTTGCGCCACGCTTTGATTGGCCTGCTGCGCCGCATCGACCGCCTGGGCCACTTTGGCTTGATTCTGCCCAGTCAGATCGCGCATCGCGGCGACACTGCCGAAAACCTTATCCACAGCCCCCGATACACGGGTCGCCACCTGCTGCACATCGCCCTCGAACATGGTCGCCATCGCCAGCATCGCGCGGCGGCGCTGCTCGGCGGCCTCGTGCCGTTCAACCTCGATCCGCTGCCGGGCCGTCGCCGCATCCCGTGCCGTATCGCGAAACACCATCAGCGCCCGCGACATCGCCGCAACCTCATCGGTGCCGCGCGTCGGGATGGCCGTTTCCAGCGCGCCGCCAGCAATTTGGCGCATCGCCTCGGCCAAATTCTGCAAACGGCGCATCACCGACCGGCCCACGTAAAGCCAGGCGAGAAGAAAGATCGCGACGATCATCGCGGCGCTGATCGCCAGTTGCAGGGTTAGCGAGAGGGTGGCCTGCGCCCCGGTGGCCGTGGCTGTGGCCGCCGCAACCCCGCGCTGGGCTGCGACCAGATCGGCCACCGTTTGCCCCAGGGCGGCGCTGGATGCGGCAAGCTGGGCCTCCGCCTCGGTTACCGTATCTGCCAACTGCCATTGACGAAAGCGCGTCTCGAAAACCCCCGCCGCTCCTTGCCCGCGCGCCAGGATCGCGCCGGTCAGCTTGACCAGCCGCTCCTTATCACTCGCATCGGGATAGCTGCCAACCGCGTCGTTAATGCGCAGTTCCGCCCAATTATAGCGGGGCTGCAACGTATCGAAGCCGCTGCCGCGCGGCACACTGGCCGCCGCCGTCAGCATCCCAATAGCGAGATTGGTATTGGACTGAATATCCAGCAGCCGCCGCAAGGTTGGCAGATCGGCGGTCGAAAGTTTTTGCGCCAGATCGGCGGTTTTCGCCCCGGCGTCGCTCACCGACCGCACGGTGCGCTTCAAATCCATTTCGGTGGTTTCGATCAGCGGGCGCAGATAATCGTTAAAATCCTCGAAATCGAACATTGTATCGGCGGTGATTTTCGCCAGATGCTCCTGCACCGCAATCTGCTGCGCGCCGAGATCGGCCAACCGCTTGATCTGCGCGTCGCTCTCTGCCCCCAAAGTAGCAATGCGCGCGACCGCCGGGTCCCCTGGCAGGGCCGCCGAGAGCAATCGCAGTTTCTCTTGCTGTTGGGTTAGTAAAGCCCCGACCGCTGCCGTGCGCGCCGTCAAATCAGCAGCGGTTTCCACCCGCGCCAACCCAGGGGCCTCGGCACGTAAGGTCGCCGTCACTTCCGCCAGTTCCAAGGAGGCGACGACGGCCGGCAAAACATCGCCGCCCAAATGCCGAACGCCCGCTTCGGTTTCCGTCAGCGAGAGATATGACACGCCGCCATTCAGCGCGGTTAAGCAGGCGATTAAAGCAAAAGTTCCATACAGCCGCGCTTTGATCCCAAAGCGGGCCTCCCCCGTCTTAGGCTGCATCGCATCCTCCCCATCGAAGCCCCATCCCTGGTGGTTTCGATTTTTCGGGCATTTGTTTCGTTTTTGCCCGTTATGGTGAAAATGGTGCCAGCTTTAACGGTGCGTGACAATCACCTGATTGCAAAAATTACATTGGTAGGATTTATCACAGGCCGAGGGTGCGGCGCAGATCGGCGTCGCGCACGTCGATCTCCTGCCCGCGATAAGGATCGGCGGCTGGGGTCAGAAGCGCGGCGATCACCCGCGCCGGATCGGTCGGTTGGGCCAGATTGGCCCGGTCGCGTAGCCGCTCCGGCGCATGGGCCGAGGCGCGAATCGCCCCCTGCATCCCCGTATCGACTACCCCCGGCGCAATGCTGAACACCCGCACCCCGGCCTCGGCATATTCCGTGTGTAAGGCTTGGCCAACCATAGCCAGCCCGGCCTTACTGGCGCAATAGGCGCTCCATCCAGCAATCGCCCGGTGGGCAGCCCCAGAGGATAGGGTGATGATCGTTCCGCCGCCCTGCGCCAGAAACAGCGGCAGGACCGCCTGCGTGACCCAAACGGTCGCCGTAAGGTTCACATCGATCGTTTCCGCCCAAACATCGGGATCGGCGGCATGGAGGGGTTCCAAGGGGCCGATGATGGCGGCATTATTCACCAAAACGGTCAGCGGGCCAAAAGTCTCCTGCAGCTTATCCAGGGCGTCCCGCAGCCCGGCCCGGTCGCGAATATCCGCCGACAGCGCCAGCCCCGCTCCCGGTGGCAGGCCCGCGACCACGGCCTGCGCATCGACAAGCTTGCGCGCTAGCACGCCGACCTTCGCGCCCTGCGCGGCCAATTCCTGTGCCAAAGCCGCCCCGATGCCACGCCCGGCCCCGGTGATAAGAACGACCGCCTGTGTCATGCCGCGATTTCCTTTATTTAAGTCAGAAGCGTGCCCATCGGCACCGGCCAGCCGCGCAGCAGATCGGCGGCAGCGACCGGGCCTTTGCCGGGGCGTTGTACCTGGGTTAGGCGCACCGCGCCCGCCCCGGTCGCAATGGTTAAGGCATCGTCGAGCGCGGTACCAGGCACCCCAGAACCGGGAACAAGAACCGCCGCCAGCACCTTCACCCGCTCGCCGTTGATCTCTGTCCAGGCCCCCGGTTTGGGGGCGAAGGTGCGGATCACCCGATCCACTTGCACGGCGGGCAGCGACCAATCGAGCTTCAGTTCGGCCTTGTCGATTTTAGCGGCATAGGTCACCCCCGCCTCCGGCTGGACCTCCGGCGGGTAGGCCGCCGGATCGGCGAGATATTGCACCATCAACCGCGCGCCAAGATCGGCGAGCGCGTCGTGCAGGCTGCCGCCCGTCGTCTCCGCGGTGATCGGCAGTGCGCCCTTCAGCAGCATTGGCCCGGTATCGAGGCCCGCTTCCATCTGCATAATCGTGATGCCGGTTTCGGCGTCCCCCGCCAAAATCGCCCGCTGGATCGGTGCCGCCCCGCGCCAGCGGGGTAGCAGAGAGCCGTGAATATTGAAACAACCGTGTTTCGGGGCCTCCAGCACGGCACGCGGCAGGATCAGCCCATAGGCGGCCACCACGGCGGCATCAAGGTTCAGCGCCGCAAACGCCGCCTGTTCCTCAGGCCCCTTCACGCTAACCGGCGTGAACACTGGTAAACCATGTTGACGCGCCAAGCTTTCGACCGGCGAGGACTGCGGCTTTTGCCCGCGCCCCGCCGGGCGGGCAGGCTGGGCATAGACGGCGGCGATCTCGTGCCCCGCGTCGATCAGCGCCTGCAACGCCACCGCC
>CAZNVY010000003.1:40505-43484 GCA_964576605.1 uncultured Elstera sp.
CCCATAAAGGCAAGCCGCATGGTCACGCGACCGGCGCGGCGGAGGAGGCGGATTTCTTCGACTTCAGCAACTTCCGCAGAATGATATTCCGCTTCAGTGCCGAGATATGGTCGATGAATAGAATCCCGTCGAGATGATCGATCTCGTGCTGAATGCAGGTGGCGAGCAAGCCGCTTGCCGCCAACTCCCGCTCGGCATTCGTTTCGTCCTTATAGCGCACGCGGATCGCGGCAGGGCGGACGACGCTGGAATAATGCTGGGGGACCGACAGGCAGCCTTCCTCGAAATCCGCATCCTCGTCCGAAACCCAGGTGAGTTCCGGGTCGGCCATGCGCAGTGGCGCGCGCTTCTCCGGTTCCGGCGCAATATCGACGACGATGACCCGCTTCAATACGCCGACCTGCGGCGCGGCCAAGCCGATACCAGGCGCGGCATACATGGTTTCCAGCATGTCATCCATCAACTGCCGAACTTCAGGCGTGACGGTGCCAACGGGCGTGGATTTTTGCTTCAAGCGCGGATCGGGCGCGGTCAGGATGCTGAGTAAAGCCATAGGGTTCACATAAGCCGGACGTGCAGAAGCGTCAAGCATGGCAGCCTGCACAGCAGCCCCCTGCCATCCCGGCCTTCGCTTCGCTATAAGGCACGGTTAAAGGATCATCCCATGTCTTATAGCGTCAAGGAAGCCTTCAAAACCCTGCAAGGGGAAGGGGCACAGGCTGGGCGCGCGGCAGTCTTTTGTCGCTTCGCCGGATGCAATCTATGGAGCGGCCGGGAAACCGACCGCGCCGAGGCCGTGTGCCGCTTTTGCGATACGGATTTTGTTGGCGTCGAGGGCGACGGCGGCGGCAAATTCGCGCGCCCAGAGGATTTGGCCGCCCATTTGGCCGCGCTATGGGGGCCGGAGCGCGCCTTTCGCTATGTCGTCTTCACCGGCGGCGAGCCGCTGCTGCAACTCGACGCCGCCCTGATCGCCGCGATGAAGGCCGAAAGTTTCGAGATCGCCGTCGAAACCAACGGCACGCTGCCCGCGCCGGACGGGATCGATTGGATCTGCGTCAGCCCCAAGGCGGGCGCGCCCTTCGTGCAGACTTGGGGGCATGAACTGAAGCTGGTCTTTCCGCAGCCAGATCTGCTGCCCGATTCCTTCGCCGGGCTGGACGCCGACGCCTTCCGGCATTATTGGCTGCAGCCGATGGATGGTCTTTCCGACGGCGGCGTGATGCGGACCAAGTCCACCGCCGCCGCCGTTGACTATTGTCAGACCCATCCGCGGTGGCGCTTAAGCCTACAAACCCACAAGATGATCGGGATTCCGTGAATTGTTTGACCTCTCTAAGCAATTCTATTTCGAGGCCGCCCATACGCTGGAGCGCGTGATCGAAACCGAGAGCAGCCGACGCATCCACGGCCATACCTACCATGCCGAAGTAACCGTGCGCGGCAAACCCGATCCGGTAAGCGGGATGATACTGGACCTTGGCCTTTTCACCCGCGCGCTCGATATGGTGCGGCAGGACCTCGATCATCGGTTTCTCGATGATGTGCCCAACCTTGGCCCCGCCACATTGGAAAACCTCTGCCTCTATCTCTGGCGCGCGCTTGGCCCGCAATTGCCGGGGCTGCACTGCATCTCAGTCTGGCGGCAGGCGAGCGGCGATAAATGCAGCTATTACGGCCCGGAGGTAAACTGATGTCGATTCCCGAAACCGCGCTGGTGCTTTTCTCCGGCGGTCAGGACTCCGCCACCTGCCTTGCCTGGGCGCTCGACCGTTTCGACCGGGTGGAAACCATCGGGTTTGATTATGGCCAGCGCCATAAGATCGAACTTGAGTGCCGGAAAACGCTGCGCATCGAACTGGCGGCGCAATTCCCCCAGTGGCGCGGCAAGCTGGGGCCGGACCATCTGCTGGACCTAGGCGTCGTCAGCACCATCGGCGGCACCGCCATGACCGAAGAGGTGGCGATCACCGCGACGGAAACGGGCCTGCCGAATACCTTCGTGCCAGGCCGCAATCTGCTGATGTTCACCGTGGCGGCGGCGCTGGCCTATCGGCGCGGGGCGCGGCATTTGGTCGGCGGTATGTGCGAAACCGATTATTCAGGCTATCCCGACTGCCGCGACGATACGATTAAAGCGCTGCAAGTGGCGCTGGGCCTTGGCATGGATAAGCGCTTCGTGCTGCATACGCCGCTGATGTGGCTGGATAAGGCCGCGACCTGGAAACTGGCGGAAACCCTGGGCGGGGTCGATCTGATCGAACTGATCCGCCGCGAAAGCCATAGTTGCTACCTTGGTGACCGCACGCATTTGCACCCCTGGGGCTTTGGCTGCGGTACCTGCCCGGCGTGCCAGCTACGGTCGCGCGGCTGGGACGCCTACCGGGCTGATCCACCCAATTTGGCCAGCGCGCCGTAACGGAAGGGACCGTAACGGAAAGGATCCGGCGTGGCTAGACGCCCGCCCCTCCCTACCGCAGAATAAGCCCGAACACGCGGGGAGGGGCGATGGTCAGGCAGCGGAGACGGCGCAGCGGAGTAATGCTGGGGGTTTTCGTCACCCTGCTGGCCACCCTGGGGGCGATGGGGGCGATCCGCATTGCGCTGGATGGACCGCCCGCCAGCACCCGCCCGATCCGTGTCGGCCTGTTGATTGCCCGCACCGGCCCACTGGCGGTTGCCGATCGCAATGTGGAAAAAGCCCAGCGCCTGGCCATTCAGGAAATCAATGCCGACGGGGGGGTACTCGGTCGCCCGCTAGAGCCGGTCCTGGTCGATACCGCCTCCGACGATGCCGTGGCCCTGGCCGAAGTGCAGCGGCTATTGGGGCGGGAAAAAGTTCCGGCGATCTTTGGTTGCGCAACCTCCGGCTGCCGCAAAAGCGTGCGCCCCCTGATCGAGGCCGCCGATGCGCTGCTGGTCTACCCCTATCCGACCGAGGGCATCGAAGAATCGCCCAATATCCTCTACCTTGGCTCG
>CAZNVY010000003.1:43494-59662 GCA_964576605.1 uncultured Elstera sp.
TCAGCAGATCATCCCGGTTATCAAATGGTCGATGGATCAGTTCGGGCGGCGCATTTTCATCGTCGGTCTTGATGGGGTGAATGCCCGGATCGCCGCCCGGCTGGTGCGCCTGCAAGCCGCCGCCCTGCGCGGTCAGGTGGTGGGCGAAGAATATGTAACGGCGACAACCGAAGATTTCAGCACCCTCACCGCCCGACTGCAGGCCGCGCGCCCGGATGTGATTTTTAATTTCACCGCCGGGACGATCAATGGCCCCTTCACGGTCGCCCTGCGTGGGGCCGGGATTATGTCGAACCATACGCCGGTCATGTCCTTCGCGATCACCGAGGATGATATCCGCAGCACGGGGCCGCTGCTGATGGCGGGCGATTACGCCGTACAAAGCTATTTCGGCAGTATCCGCACTGCCGAAAGCGAAGGGTTTAAGGAGCGGTTGCGCGCCGCCTTCGGGCCAGAAACCGCCGCCACCGCGCCGATGGAGGCCGCCTATGTTGGTATCCACCTTTGGGCGCGGGCCGTGCGCGATGCCCAATCCACCGCCTGGCGTGACGTGCGCCCGGTGTTGGGCGGCTTATCGATGCAAGCCCCTGGCGGTGTGATGTCGATTGATCCTTTCACCTTCTATGCCTGGAAAACCGTGCGCATCGGCCTGATCGGCGAGGATGGCACCGTGGAGCCGGTGTGGGACAGTGGCCGCCCGGTGCGCCCCGTGCCCTTCCCCACGCTCCAAGACCCGGTAGAATGGCTGCGGGGCATCGACAGCCTCTATACCGCTTGGGGCAGCCGCTGGGCACCGCCCCGCTCTGACGCGCGGACCATCCGATGACAGCGCCCCGCCGCCGCGGCTGGCTGCGCGCCCGCATCCCTTTGGCTGGAGAAATTGCCCTCGGCACGCTGCTTTTGGCGGTCTTGCCGCTTATGTCCCTGGTCTGGCTATATTTTACCGCCACCCAGGCCGCGCTGGAGACGGAAACGCGCGCCCGCATGGCCGCCCTGGCCGACCAAAAAGCCGCCCGCATCGAAAGTTTCGCCCGCGACCGCCTTTCGGAAGTTAGCCTGCTGGCGCGGATGCCGGGCGTGATTGCCGCCGTGGCCGATTTCGGCAATCTCCTCCGCCGCCAACAGGCCGATGCGACGCATGAGGCCGATCTGGGCCGCTACCGCACCGCGATTGGTGCCGCCGATCTATTCCTGATCGGGGCCGATGGAACGGTGATGTATGGCGATGTCGATAAATTCCCCATCGGCATCAATCTAGCACGGGGACCAGGCCGAACGTCGGTTCTGGCCGGGGTTTTCGACCGGGCGCGGACGCTGTTACAGGCCGAAGTTTCGGATTTTTCCTATCACGAACGTTCTGGCGATCTGGCTGCCTATGTCGCCGCTCCGGTTTTACAGGATGGCACTTTGATTGGTGTTGTGGCGTTGCAGATCGACAAGCGCACCGTGATCGACATTATCGGCGATACCGCCGCGCTCGGCCGGTCGGGGGAGGCAATCGTCGGCGGTAAGGGGGTGCAGGCGGCGCTGCTCTTCGGCCCGGTGCGCCATGCCGATAGCCTGCGCTCGCTGTACTTTGATACCGACCTCGGCGGGGCCATGGCCCGCGCCCTGAATGGCGACCGGGGCACCGATATTCTGATCGATTATCGGGGGGCACCGGTTATCGCCGCCTGGCGCTACCTGCCCACGTTCCGCTGGGGGTTGATCGTGAAGGCCGATCAGGCGGAAACCCTAAGCACGGTGGAACGGCTGAAAACCGCTGGCACGCTTACGATGATCGGGGCACTGCTGCTCACGTTACTCACGACCGTGCTGATCGCCCGCGGGATCGCCGCCCCGCTGGGGGTCTTATCGCAGGCAGCGCGTGCTCTGGGCGGCACACAAGCCCCGCACCCCGCCCCGGTGCAAGGCAGCCGCGAGATTGCCGGACTGGCCGAGGTCTTTAACGATATGGCGGGCAAGATCTACGCCTATCAGACCGGGCTGCGGCGCATGGTGGAAGATCGAACGTCCGAACTGCGCGCCGCCAAGGATCAGGCGGAAGCCGCCACCTACGCCAAGACCGAGTTTCTGGCGGTGATGAGCCACGAGCTAAGAACGCCGATGAACGGAATCATCGGCCTGACCGAGCTTTTGGAAGCGGAACCCCTATCGGCCACTGCCCGCGCCTATGTATCGACCATCCGCCAGTCGGGGGAAATGCTGTCGGTGCTGCTGGATGATCTGCTGGACATCTCCCGTATCGAAGCCGGACAGGTGAGTTTCGATAATCGCGACTTTAATCTAGGAACCCTGTTGCGCGGCCTGGTCGATCTGACCCGCGTGACCGCCGAACCCAAAGGCTTGCGGGTTGATCTTACCCTGGAGCCGGGGCTTCCCGCCCATCTGCTGGGCGATCCGGCCCGGTTGCGGCAAGTGCTGTTCAACCTGCTGGGGAATGCGGTGAAATTCACCCCGCGCGGGGCCGTGCGCCTGACGGTAACGCGCGCCCCGGTCCAGGAATCCGCGACCGAAAGCATCACCCTGCGCTTTATGGTGGAAGATACCGGGATCGGCATCCCCGCCGACGCGCTGCCCCGGCTGTTCGATGCTTTTTATCAAGTGGAAAGCGGCACCGCCCGGCGGTTCGGCGGGTCGGGGCTGGGGCTTGCCATCGGCAAACGGCTGGTGGAAGGCATGGGCGGCCAAATGGGGGTGGAGAGTCTACCGGGCGTCGGCAGCCGCTTTTGGGTCGATCTCAGTTTCGGTTTCCCCGCCGCCGTCCCCGCTGCCCGCCCGGCGCACCCCCGCCGCGATACCCCCGCCCTGGTGGTGCTGCTGGTGGAGGACGAGGAGGTGAACCGACAAGTTCTCTCCGGCTTACTGCGCCGGGCCGGACATCGGGTGGTGATCGCCAAGGATGGGCCGGAAGCCCTAACCGCCTTCGAGAGCCACCGGATCGATGTTGTTCTGGTCGATCTGCGCTTACCGGGAATGGATGGCTACGAAGTCTCGCGCCGCCTGCTGGCCCGTGCCACCGAACGGGCGGAACCGTTGCCGATCCTGGCGGTGACCGCCAATTTGATGCCGGATATTTTCGCCGCCTGCCGCCGGGCTGGCATGTCGGGGGTACTCGGCAAGCCCATCGATTCGGCCCGGCTAGATCGAGCGCTGGCGCTGCTGGCGGCGGGCGAGATGCTTTGGGATCGCGACGGCGAGGAAGGCCCCCCCCGTTGGCGCAGCGAGCCGGTCGCCCCGGTCGAACCCGACGCCGGGGTGCCGCTGCTCGATCCGCAGCCGCTGAACGAGCTGTTGGAAGCGCTTGGCGATGCGGAAACCCGCCGCCTACTGGCCGTATGCCGATCGGTGCTGGAACGCTATCTGACCGACCTAACCCAGGCGATCGACACCCCTAGTCGGGCCGATGCCGCGCATAAGCTGGCCGGAGCCGCGGGCAATTATGGGTTCGCCCGCTTGCGCGCCCTGGCCCGACAGTTGGAAGCCGCCCCACAAGACCGGGCGATCATTCCCGCCCTGCGCGCCACCCATCGGGATGGGTTGGTCGATCTTGCGGTATGGGAAGCCGCCACCCTCGGCCTCAACGGCCCCAGCGCGGACGTTGGCCTGTGACCCATCTGCCCGACGCACACGGCGGCAGCCGCCTGACGCGCGGGTTAGGCCCTCTCGGTCTGGTCGGGTCGTTGCTGCTGCATGGGGCGGTTATGGCGGCATTAGTCCGGCTTCCCCTGCCCGCGACACCCCCCGCCGTGCCGGTGCCACCGCCGCTGACGGTCGGGCTGCTCCTCCTCCCGCCGTCCGGCACCACGGTCACGCCCACGGTCACGCCCGCCGATCCTCGGCCCGAACCGCCCCCGGTCGCCCAGCCCAAACCGGCCCCTGATGTGAAGCCCCCCCGCGCCGATGCGCCGCGGCCGGTTCCCGCGCGCCGCAAACCGACCGCCGCGCCGGCGTCGCCGCCCAACCGCCCGTCCGATACGGTGGCGGTCGCGGTCATCGATCCGACGCCCGTCAGCCCGGTGCCGGTAGAAACGCCACCGCCAGAGCCGGAACCAATGCTTACGGAACCAATGCTTATCAGCGCCCCGCGCTTTCGCCACCGCCCACCGCCCGCCTATCCGCTGCAAGCCCGGCGCGACGAGCTGGAGGGGATCGTGCGCTTAAAACTCTTGATCGATCCTTCGGGGGCCGTTGCCTCGGCGATTGTGGTGCGCAGCTCCGGGCACCGGGTGCTAGACCAAGCCGCCCTAACCGCCGCGCACCAGTGGCGGCTGGACCCAGAGCGCCATCAGGGCACCCCCGTTCCCGCCTGGGCCGAGGTGGATGTCCCCTTCCGACTGATCGATTAAGCCTACAGCTCCAACGTCTTCAGCGTGTGGGTAACGATCTCGCCGAATTCGGTCAGATAGACCGATCCTTTCACCGTTCGCTGCACCAGAATGGAACGGCGGTCGGTCTGATCGATCTTGCGCTTGGCCAACCCCAATTGCGATAGCCGGTCGAGCGCGCGGGTGATGGCGGGCTTCGACACATTCAATTGCGCCGCAAGCCCCCGCACCGTATGCGGCGGCGGGGTTAGATAGACGGTCAGCATCACCGCCATTTGCCGTGCGGTCAGGTCCGGCGAATCGCGCCGCACCCCTTCCACCGTGGTCAGGCGCCACATATCGAGCGCCGTCGCGGTTTTCATCGGTTCCCGTGCTTCGGCCATTCTGGTCGCACTCGCCGCACTCGTTACGAAGTCAAATCAAGCTGCGGTATGACACGGGCTAAAGCAAGATGATTTGTGATCCTGCGGATCGTCGTTTTACGCGGGCAGGGTGGCGACGAGCCTTTCTGCCGCTTCCGCCAGCCACGCGGCCCGTTGTTCCGGCGTGCTGGTGGCGATGATGCGCAGCACCCAGCGGTCGATAACCTGCACCCCGCAGAAGCCAAGCAGGCAGTCGCGCCACATTCTTTCCAGCGGGTCGCCGAAAACCGCAACCTCGCGCGCCTCGGCGGTATTGCTGGTATTGACGATCAGGGCCGCGCGGGTGCGCAGCAGCGGGATCGGCAGCCCGCCCTCGTCGATCTTTTTTTCAAAATCATAGGCGGCACCGGGGGCGAAAACCCGGTCGATCCAGCCTTTCAGCAGCGCGGGGGGGCCGCCCCACCAATTGGGGTGAACCGCGACGAAAACATCGGCCCACAACAGGTCTTGAATATGGGCCATTACCAACGGATCGCGGCTAGGCTGTCCGTGGGCTTCGGCCATCGTCAGGCGCGGGTCGAAATCCGTGCGATAGAGATCGTGGAACACCACCGCCGCGCCCGTTTCGGTCGCCGCCGCGGCCATCCGCTGGGCTAGGGCCAGGGTGAAACTATCCGGGTCTGGATGTGCGGCAACGATCAGAACGCGCGGCATCAGCGTTACGCCGTTACATAATCTTCGATCAGGGCAAACAGCGCCCGGATCGTCTGCACTTCCCCACCTTCCGGGCGACCGGGGCGGTTGCGGGTGTTCCAAGCGATCATATCAATATGCACCCATTTGGTGCTGGGATCGACGAATTCAGCCAGGAACAACGCCGCCGTAATCGCGCCGTTGAAGCTGCTTTCGCCGGTCGAGCTGAGGTCGGCGACCTTGCTATCCAGCAGGCGGCGATAGCCCGGCCAGAGCGGCAGCCGCCAAACCGGATCGGCCTGCTGGGCGGCTTTATTCTGCAAATCATCGGCCAGCGCATCGTGCCGGGTGAAGATTACCGGCAGGTCCGGCCCCAAGGCGACGCGGGCCGCGCCGGTCAGGGTGGCGCAATCGATCAGCAGCGCGGGTTTTTCGCGGTCGGCTTCGGCCAAGGCATCGCAGAGGATCAAGCGGCCTTCGGCATCGGTATTGCCAACCTCCACCGTCACCCCCTTGCGCGTCGCCAGCACATCCAGCGGGTGGAAGGCATTGCCGGAGATGGCATTTTCCACCGCCGGGATCAGCACGCGCAGGCGGATCGGCAGTTTCGCCCGCATCAGCGCATGGGCGAGGGCGAGCACGCTGGCCGCACCGCCCATATCCTTTTTCATGATCTGCATCCCGCTGGCCGACTTAATGTCCAGCCCGCCGGAATCGAAACAAACGCCCTTGCCGACCAGAGTGACTTTCGGATGATTCTCATCGCCCCACCGTAGGTCGATCAACCGCGGCCCATTGCTGGCGGCCCGGCCAACCGCGTGAACGGCGGGGTAGTTTTCGATCAGCAAATCATCGCCGGTAATGACCGAACAACTGGCCCGATGCTGTTCGGCAATATCGCGGGCGGTCGCCGCCAGTTCTTTCGGCCCCAGATCGCCCGCCGGGGTATTGATAAGATCGCGCCCCAGGTAAATCGCCTCGGCCATTGCCGTCACCCGCTCGCGGTTCGCCTGTTCCGGCCAGACGAGGGCGGCGGGTTGACGTTTGCGCTTTTTGTAGCGGGTAAAACCATAGGCCCCCAGCGCCCACCCCAAGGCGAGGCGCGAGGCGGTCGGCTCGGCGGGCTGATGGGCCAGACGATAGGTGCTAAAGGGCAAGCTATCCGGCAGGCTCCCCAGTGCCCATAGTTCGGCATCGACCCCGCCTAAGGGGCTGCTCTCGTCCCCCATGCCCACGAGCACCCCGCCGTCGGCCAGTCCCAACACGCTACCGGGATCGGCGTTGAACCCCTGCGTCTCAGTCCAGGCGCGCACGTCGCCCCCCAGGGTTTCCAACAGACCTTCCAGCGTGTCGCGGGTGGTCAGGTACAAGGGGCGGGCGGAATCGGCCTTATCGACCAGGGCGAAGCTCATCATGGAACTCTCAGGAAACGAGGACGCGGATACCATGCCGCGCAGGCGGCGGTTTGAAAAGCCCGCTTAGGCCCGGACAATATCGGGCCGGTCGGTAATAATCGCCGTGACTCCTGCCGCCAAAAAAGCCCGTGCGAGCGCCGGATCATTCACCGTCCACAGCAGCAGCGGCAAGCCTTCGGCCCGCAGCGCCGGAACCGCCGCCGGGGTTAGACGCTGATAGCCAAGGTTCAGGGTTGTGCAGTCCAACGCTTTGGCCGCGGCCACCCAATCCTCTCCCTCGGCATTCGAGAGATACCCGCGCGGCAATTCCGGGGCAAAGTCGCGACAGGCTTCCAGGACCGCCCGATGAAAGGAGGAGAGCAAGGGCATCGGGCCGCGCCGCCAGGTGCTGCGCACCACGTCGATCACCGCGGCAGCGGTATCGCGCTCCCGACCAGCGCAGGGTTTAATCTCGATATTGATGCCCCCGCCGACCGACTGCACCAATTCCAAAACTTCAACCAGGGTCGGGGGCGGTTCGGCGGGCCGGTCGGGGAAGGTGGCGGCTGCATTCAGCGAATGCACCAAACTGAAGGGGGTTTCCGCCACCGGGCCGCCGCCATCGGTCGTCCGATCCAGACTATCGTCATGCATCAGAATGACCACGCCGTCTTGGGTCAGTTTGGCGTCGATCTCCACATAGAAGACCCCTTGCTCGAAACAGGCCCGCAGACCGCTGATGGTATTCTCTGGGGCCAGTCCGCGCGCCCCCCGGTGCCCGATGATCGGCGGCAGCCCCAGATCGACCATTAACCTTCCCCTAAACCTGTTCGTGTAAAGACAAAGTTGCGACGGCAGCCGCCATAGCGTGCATATTGCGCGCGATGCTGCCATAGTTTTCTGCGTTTCCTTTGACGTATTCCGCGTTTTCCACCTCCCCCGCCCGACTGTTCGCCCATGCCCGGCCCGCGTTTCCTTTTGCCGATTTCCCGTCGCCATCTGTTGATGGGCGGTGCCGCGAGTCTTTTGGGGCTTGCCACGTCGGCAACGCTGGGCCAAGCCCCCGCGTCGGAGGAAGCGCCAGAGCCACGCTTTTTCCGTCTTGCCGCCGGCCCCCTGGGCAGCGCGCCGTTCCAACTGGCGACCACCCTGGCCACGAGCCTCTCGAACCCGCCGGGGGGGCGCGGATGCGACCGGGGCGGCAGTTGCGGGGTTCCTGGGCTGATTATCGTCGCGCAGGGGGCGGCGCAGGGGCCGCGCCGGGCGCTCGACCTGCTGCGCAGCGGCCAGGCGGAAGGGGCCTTGGTCTTCGCCCGCGATTTACACGCTTGGCTGGCTTCCAGCGACGCCGCCACCCAAGACCTGCTGCGCTGCCTGGCAAGCCTTTCGGCTGAAACCCTGCACGTCTTCGTGCGGCAGGATGATCCCGCCGAGGCGGTGATCGATCTGATTGGCCACCCCATCGCCCTGGCCCAGGGGCCGGATGCCGGGACCGGCCTGGCCCGGCAAATCATCGGGCCGCTGCATCTGTTGAAATCCGGCCAGCGGGCGCAATTAATGCCGCTGGAGTTTGCCTTGGATGCCTTGGCGGAAGGACAGGTCCGCGCCGTTTTGGCGACCCTCTGGCCGCCCTCGCCCCTGGTTGTCCAGCGCGCCCGCAGCCTAGCGTTGAAGCTTCTACCAGTCCCCGCGGCTGCCGCCAGTGCCGAAACCCGCGCGGTCTTGACGGTGGAACCTATCCCCGGTGCCCTCTACGCGGGCGTGATGGGGATCACCACCCTGGGACAACCGCTCCTGTTGGTTACGCGCGCCGATACCCCGGCCGGATTTGTCGAGGCTTTCGTAAAATCGCTCTGGAATCCGACCAGCCTGAAGGCGCTGGTCGCCGCCGGGCCGGTCGGTCAGTTCAACTTGGCCCAGGCGCAAAGGTCCCAGCTTCTTCCCTATCATCCGGGGGCGACGGCGGCCTATGCGACCCTGCTGAAATAGCTGGGATCAATGGCCTTTCGCAGCGTGCGAGTCGGCGGTGAGCTTATCCATATAGGCCAATAGCACCCCGGAGACGACGAACGCCATGTGGATACCCACCAGCCAGGCCAGATCTTCCTTATTCACCTGATGCACATTCATGAAAGATTTCAGCAGATGGATGCCGGAAATGGCGACGATCGAGGCAACCAGTTTCAGTTTCAGCCCGCTGAAATCGACCTTACCCATCCATTCTGGCCGGTCTTCTGAGTCGCCGGTATCGATCTTGGAGACGAAATTCTCATATCCCGCGAAGATCACCATCAGAAGCAAATTGCCCGCCAACGACAGGTCGACCAAGGTCAGAACGGCCAGAATAACCTCGCTATCCTTTAGCGATAGGATATTCGGCAGAATATGCAAAAGCTCCTGAGTAAACTTAACCAACAGCAGCGCCAGCGAAACGATAAGCCCTAAATAGAAAGGGGCCATCAGCCAGCGGCTGCTGAAGATAAGTTTCTCCAGCCGGTGTTCGACATGCTTTTTCATCAGGTGGGCGGGATCCGATTGTAGGGTTAACCGTTCAGCTTCTTGCGGAAGTAGGCGATGGTTTCCTTCAGCCCGTCTTCCAACGCCACCTTCGGTTCCCAATCCAACAGCTTCTTCGCCAGGGTGATATCCGGGCGGCGGCGGGTCGGGTCGTCCTGCGGCAGCGGCTTGTAGATGAGGTCGGACTTAGACCCCGTCAAGCGCACGATGGTTTCGGCCAACTCGCGCACGGTCATTTCGTGGGGATTGCCGATATTGACCGGGCCGGTCACCTCGTCGCCGGTATTCATCAGGCGCACCCAACCTTCGATCAGATCGGACTGATAGCAGAAGGACCGGGTTTGGCTGCCGTCGCCGTAAAGAGTAATCGGCTCGTTTTGCAGGGCCTGAATGATGAAGTTCGACACCACACGCCCATCGTTGGGGTGCATCCGCGGGCCGTAGGTGTTGAAAATGCGCGCGACTTTGATGCGCAGCTTATGCTGGCGCCAATAGTCGAAATACAGGGTTTCGGCGGCGCGCTTGCCTTCGTCGTAGCAGGCGCGCGGGCCGATGGGGTTGACGTTGCCGCGATAGCTTTCGGTCTGCGGATGTTCGGTCGGATCGCCGTAAACTTCCGAGGTAGAGGCCAAGAAAATCTTCGCCCGCACACGCTTGGCAAGACCGAGTTGATTGATCGCCCCATGGACCGACGTTTTCGTCGTCTGCACCGGGTCGAACTGATAATGGATCGGCGAGGCCGGGCAGGCGAGATTATAAATCTCATCCACTTCCACATACAGCGGGAAGGTCACATCGTGGCGCATCACTTCAAAACGCGGGTGATCGAGCAGATGGGCGATATTCGCCTTGGTCCCCGTGAAGTAATTATCCACGCATAGAATGTCGTGGCCTTCATTCAGCAGGCGCTCGCAGAGGTGCGACCCCAGAAAGCCCGCCCCACCGCTGACCAGAATACGCTTGGCAGAAAACATCGCCGGAAACCCCACGCTCAGAAACGGTATCGAGAGCACGAGTAGTGCCGCAAGCGCGCCGGGGGCGCCACTGAATTTTCGGTAACCCCGCCGTCAGCTTGGCCCGCCCTGCTGCCACGCCGCGAGTTGCGCCGCCGTCATCGTCGCCCCGCCGCAGACGATGACAAGGACGCTGGAAAAATCCGCGAGCAGCCCCGGCGTGTCGTAAACCACTGCCAAACTGGCCCCGCAGGCTGGTTCCACCAAAAGCCGGTGATCGTCAAGGAAGCGAGCGCAGGCGGTAACCGCCTGGGCATCGGTGACCTGAACCGGGGTTATGGCGTGACGATGGCGCAGGTCGAAGGCTTCGGCGCACACCTGCTTTGCCCCCAGCGAGGTCGCGAGGGACGTGATGGCGGGCAGGGTCACCCGCTCGCCGGCCGCATAGGCCGCCGCCAAGGATGCCGCCCCCGCCGTTTCCACCGCCAGCACCGGCACATCGCCCCAGCCGTTGCGCTGGAGGCCCCGGATCACCCCCACCATCAACCCGCCGCCGCCGACCGAGACGATCACCGCATCGGGGCGAAATCCTTCGGCGGCTACCTCGTCGATCATGCTGGCGTGCCCCTCCCACAGCAGCGGGTCGTCGAAGGGATGAATAAAAGCGTCCGTCGCGCCGATCAACACCTGCGCCTGCGCGTTCGCTTCTTGCCAGGAGGCGCCGTGGACGATCACCGCCGCCCCCTCGGCGCGCAGCAACTGTTGCGCCCGGTCAGAGGTGGTTTCCGGCACGACGATGACGGCAGGCACGCCCAAGGCCCGCGCCGCATAGGCGACCGCCAGCCCGGCATTCCCACCGGAGGAGGAGATGAAGCGCTGCGCCCCGCGCGCCCGATAGGTTTCGCAGGCGTGCCCCACCCCACGCAGCTTGAACGAGCCGGAGGGTTGTAGCGCGTCGAGCTTTAAGGCAATCGACCGTCCGGCACGGGCGGTCAGCACAGAAGAAACCAACAAGGGCGTGTGATGATGTAACGGCATTATATATCTCAGAAAGCTGGGAGGAGACCGCTTAAAGTCCTCCGTTGGGCGGCGGCTAGCAGAAGAAGTCGGGTTAAGGTATTACATTCTGGCCTCACGAGAAGGACGCCGATAGACTGCGCGCATCTTCAGCCAAGGAGAGGGCGGATGCGCGCACTCGGAATTATTACCGGCGGCTTGGTGCTGGGCCTATCCACCGGCCTTGCCTTCGGGTTCAACTGGGTCGGCGGGGGGGAGGCATTGCAAGCTTTGCCCCGCCCGGCGGTACGGGTTCAACCCGCTGCGGTGATCGTACCGATGAAACCCGCGACGCCGCCCGCCTCGGTCAAACCGCAGCCCGCCGCCCTCGCAGTGCCGGACGGCGACGCAAAACCCGATGGGCCGCCCAGCAACCCAGCGGCGGAAAAACGTTATACCGCCCTTATCAATAATAGCCCCTGGTTCCGCGAGATCCGCGAAAAGGTGGAATGCGGCACGATCGAAGATTTGGGGATCAAGAAGACCTGCATCGATAGTTTTGGCGAACGCCCGAAGGCGCTGCCCGCCGGTTTCGTCGCCCCGCCGCCCGCGCCACAAGCCAAACCCTGGACCGCCCCCAAGGAATAACCGAACGCGAGCAGGCTAAGGCGGGGGCCGCGTCGCCCCCGCCCCCCGGTCCTTTAGACGGTCCTTAGCCGGACGGCAGGCTTTTCTGCGCCCCGCGCAAGGCCGCCAGACGGGCACCGACATCGGCCTTCGGCACGGCGGCCTGACCGCTGGTCGCGGCGAGCGCGGCGGCCAGATGCGGGTCCTGCTGTTCTGACGTGCCCAGCGACAGCAGCTTGGTCTTGGCCAACTGGGCTTCGGCGGTAACTTTTTCTTTTTCCGCGCTTTCCTTCATGGCCTTCAGCGCCGTCCCCAACCCATCCGTCGAACTGGCAAGACCGGCGGCACGGCGGGCGGCTTCTGCCTGACGATCCGCCAAGGCGCGCTGCTGCTCGGCCCGGTTCAGGTCGCGTTGTGCCCGCTCCAGCTCGGCCCGCGCATTACGCAGCTTGGTTCCGGCATCGGCATAGGTGGTTTCCAGCATCCGCAGAAACTCTTCAGCCTCCACCTCGTCCTGCTTTTCCCGTTCAATGTCGGGGGCCATTTGCTCCAGCATATCGAGGAGGGTCGCGAGGCTTTTTTCGATGGCGGCTTTTTTCGCCGGATCGGTTTCTGCCGCCGACTGCGCGCCCAAATGTTCGGCGGCCGCGAGCCGCTGATTATACAGGGCAACAATCGCCGCCGCCTCTTTCTCTTCCTTATCAAGGGCGATCCGCGCCTGCGCAACCTCGCGGCCCAATTGGTCGAGATGCTGTTCCATGGTGCGCAGTTCCGCCTCGGTCGCGGCCTTCGGATCCCAGCGCACCAGGGCTTCGACGCCGGTTTTGATCGCCTGATCGGTTTTCACGCCAATGAGATTTTTGATGAAGGCGAACATGGGTTTCCTCTTTTGCTTGGAAGCGTTAACCCGCCAAAGCGGCGGCATTGAGCAGGCCGATGGACACTTGCCACCCCGCCAGCGTAATCGCAGCGGCCATATCGCCCTGCTCGATCCGGCCCGGCAGGCCGGGGGTGATGAAGCGGGCTACGCCAAAAATCGCCACCTGAACGAGGGTACCGACCCCGCCCCAAATGATGACATCCACCACCCCCTGCGCCGTCGCCAAGGTCGCGGCCAGCGGCAGGGCCAGGCCCACGGTCGCGGCGGCCAGGGTAACGGCGGCGGCGCTATTCCCGGCGGCGATCAACTCCCGCTCTTTGATCGGCGTCAACAGCATATGCAAGCCAATCCCGATGAGCAGCAGCAGCACGGTCACAATGAAATGGATGAACAGCAGCGGTAGCCCGGTAGCCAGCCCGGCAAGAATATCGGTCATTACGCAAGTCCCAAGCTAGAGAGCGGCAGATCGATGCCGAGATAGAGTTCGACCCAGGCTTCTTCCGGGGTCTCCGAGGCAAAAACCAATAAATATTCGGCCTCCGGCGCGGGGGCCGAGAGGCCGGTGTCGCGGGCATAGAGCATGAGCGACAGGTTGCGCTGCATCACCCCATCGGCGCGCTCGCGGGTTTCAACCAAACGGCGTGGGACGATGCGCCGGTCGCCCGGCAACCACTGCCGGGTATAAACATGGCCGCCTTTGGTCTGAAACTCTGGCCAGCCGATCATCCCATCTTCTTCAGCCAGCCAAAACGCCCATTCGTCGGCATCGGCGGGATAGACTTCATCGATCTTGGCGAAATAGCGCGCCGATTCCGGTTGTCCGGTCGCGGTTAGCCCCACCTCGACAAAACTGGTATCGGCGATTTGCAGCCAGGCGTGCCGGGCGCTATTCGCCGCTTCCCCCGCCGCTGCCAACGTACTGATCGCCGTCACCGAAACCGTGCCCCCCCCCTGCGCCGGGCGCGGCACGGGCGAGGTTGGCCCCAGCAGAATGAAGGCGGATGGATCGAGGGTCAGTGGCATTCCAAGCCGCAGATAATCGGGCCGATACGGTCCCTGCTTGCTCAGTTTATTGTGCAGGATCGATTTACCGAGGCCAAAGGGGGTGGAACCCATATTGCTCTCCGCCGAGGCATTGGGCGGTGTACGCCGCCGCAGGACAAACCAATAAACCGCGCCGCCGATCACCAGAATGACGATCACCCACCCCCAGGGGAAGCCGCCGCTATCGTCCGCTGCCAGATCGGGCGGTAGATAGTTGGCATCGCGCGGCTTGCCCGCTTGCGCGGCGATGCTGCGGTCCACCTCGGCCAATTTTGCCTTCAAGTCAGGATCGGTCGCCGCCAGTTTCTCGGCCTCCGCCCGCCACGCCAGATAGTTGGGATCCTGGGCATGGTGATGGAAAAACGCGGCGTGGCTGGGCGTACTAAGGGAGTTCATCAGGAAAAACAGCATCGCCGCATCCCAAACACCAAAGCGCGCCGGGCCAGCATATGCTGACGGCAAGGCGGTTTGATAGGCGGGGGGCTGGCGCGGAATGCGCAGACCGCTGCCGGTGGTATAGCTGCCCCCGCTGGAATAGCCGCCAAAGCTGCCGCTGCCTGCGTTGGGAACACTGCCGCTGGGCCTTGCCCCTGGAGTGGGCGCGCTGGGGGTACTGCTGGGGGCCTGCCGCGCCTGAAAATCGTTCAACCCCTGCCGGGAGGCCGCGCGGGAGGCGTCGCGGTCGCTACTGGACAGCGACGGGATGCGGCTTGGCACGCTGGGGGTCGGGCTGGGGCGGCTGTAGCCGCTGGAGGATCCACTATTGCTGGAAAACGACGGGGTGCGCGAACTGCTGCTGCCAGAGCGGGAATAGCCGCCGCTGGACCGACCGCCGCGGCTGCGCGCCTCGGCATCCTCGCTCCACAGATTAACGGCAGCGGGGGCCGCAACGGTGGTCAGCACGGCAGCAAGAGCGCGGAGGGTGATAAGGCTCGGCAGTGGCGGGGCCACAGCCAGAAGACCGGCCAGCAGCATCGCTAGCCCTTGACGCCAGATCCGCACCCGCTCGCTCTCCCTCGTTGATACCGGCCATTCGGTCGCCCGCAGTATACTTAGGAAGCGCCCCGGCGTCTTGCATCCTCGCCGGGGCACCAAGCGCTAAATTTTTACGCTAGCGGGCAATCCGCACTTTCCCCAGAAAATCGCCGACCTGCGTATCCAGCCGCTGGCCGCTACGGCGCAGATCAGCAGCCGCGGTGAGCACCTGTTCGGCCGAAAGTTTAAGGTCGCGCGCCGCGCTGGAGACATCGCCGACCATGGTCGAAACGCTGGACGTGCGCTGCGCCACATCTTGGGCATTGCGGGCGATTTCCTCGGTCGCCGCCCCTTGGCTGACAACTGCCGTCGCGATAACGCCGCTGGTGGAATTCACCTGCAACATCGTGGCCGTCACCTGTTGGATCGAGGTTGCGGAACTTTGCGTCGCCGCCTGGATCGCCTGGACCTGGGCGGAAATCTCTTCCGTGGCCTTCGCGGTTTGGCTGGCCAGGGCCTTGACTTCCGACGCGACGACGGCAAACCCTTTCCCAGCTTCGCCGGCGCGGGCCGCTTCAATCGTAGCATTCAGTGCCAATAGGTTGGTCTGCCCGGCAATATCGGCGATCAATTGCACCACGGTTCCGATCCGATCCGCGGTTGTGGCAAGTTCGCGGACTTTTTCGTCGCTGCTGTGGGTTTGATCGACTGCCTGCTCGATCATCCGGGTCGATTCGGCCACCCGCTGGCCGATGTCAGAGATCGAAGCCGTCAACTCAACCGTGGCCGAGGCGACCGTCTGCACCCCTTGGGTTGCCTGTTCCGCCGAAGCGGCAACATCCGCCGAGCGTTGCGAGGTTTGCTGCGAGGTGGTGGCCATGGTTTCCGCCGTTTCCTCCAGCTTGGCCGCCGCGGCATTTACCTCGGCGATCACCGTGCCGATATTCTGCTCGAAGCGCAGCACGCTGGCCTCGATCTCGCGGGCGTGGTCGAGTTTTGCTTGCTGATCGCGCGCCACCTCGGCCCGCAGGCTTTCCGCCGCCTGCAACTGGCTTTGGAAATCCCGCAGGGTCGCCGCCATCCGACCGATTTCATCACGGCGGACCTCAATATCAACCGGGCTACTCAGATCGCCGGTGGCCAAGCTGGCCATGCGCCGGTCAATCACCGACAGGGGCAAGGTGATATTGCGCGAGATCACGTAAAGGATAAGGGCGGTAACGGCCAAAAGCAATGCCGCCAACCCACCGACCCGCAAGCTCAAATCATAAAAAACAGCGTCGACATCATCGATATAAACGCCGGAGGTCATGTAAATTCCCCAAGGGTCGAAACGCTTCATATAGTTAATTTTTAATTTCGGTTCTGGACTACCGATTTTAGGGAAATAATAATCCAG
>CAZNVY010000003.1:59699-79471 GCA_964576605.1 uncultured Elstera sp.
GGGCTTTTCCTTCATCAACGCCATTTGCGCGGTGATGATCGGCGTGCCGCGGCTATCCTTCAGGCCGGTTGCATCCTTGCCTTCCAGATGCGGAACTACTGGGTTAATAACCATAACCCCCTGTAACGTGGCCGCCGCGATGTAATTCTGCCCGCCGTCATAGCGCAGGGCCGACAGATGATCGTGGAACAAGCCCAAGGCTTGGTCGCGGGTAATTTTTCCCTGCGCCACCTGACCTTCATAATATTGCGCTGTTGTATGGGCGAGTTCGAGTACCGCTTTGAGCTTGGCGACGCGATCCTCCATCATCTGGGCGCGCATAACGTAAATGACGCTGCCGCCAACCAAAAGGATCGAGACCGCCGTTACCATAAGGATAAGCCACAGCTTACCCTTAACACTTAATTTATTCAGCATGATCGAACTCCAAGCCCAACAACAGTAGCCATAACAAATAAAGCGCCTTTTAGGAGGCGCTTATGGCGTATATGCGACTTGGAATTGAAGATAGCAGGTTGTTGCCCTGCAAGAAAGTTGGAAGCCATAGCTGCGGCAAAATGTTAACGCCGCCCCCTGGGGCGGCGTTCGCAGAGGCAATATTCTAGAGGGCGCGATCAGGCGGCGAAAAACGCCTCGACGGCAGCGGCCAAACGGCCCGCCATTTTCCGCTGATAGGCTTCCTGGCGCAGGGCCTTCTCGTCCTCTTGATTGGAGAGAAATCCCATTTCAACCAGGATTGATGGAATGTCCGGCGAGCGCAGCACCGCAAAATTTGCCTGGCGGTGAGGCTTTTGCAGCGGCGGAAACGCCGGGGTCATCTTCGCCAAAGCGGCATGGGCCATGGCCAGCGAACTATTGGTCGTTTCACGGTGCATCAGATCCAGCAAGATCGTCTTCACCTGCCGCGAGTGCCGCGACAGATCAAGCCCGCCAACAAAATCGGCGGCATTTTCCCGGTCCGCCAAAGCCGCAGTCATCGAATCCGAAGCTTTATCTGACAGGGTGTAAACCGAAAAACCGCGCGCATCGGGATTATTGGGGATCGAATCGGCGTGCAGCGATAGGAAAAGCGCCGATTTTGCCTTGCGGGCGATTGCCACCCGCTGGCCGAGCGCGATGAAACTATCGTTCCGCCGGGTTAAGATCGGCGTATAGCGCCCGGTTGCTTCCAACTGCCGGGCCAACTCGCGAGCGACCGAAAAGGTAATCTGCTTCTCATGGGTCCCATGTCGGCCGATTGCACCTGGATCCTTACCGCCGTGCCCCGCATCGATTGCAATGATCTTCTTTGGCACAATCGGGGGCTTGGTCGCCGCCCCCTTACCTGCCGAGGCCTTCGTCACCAGTTGCTGCGCGGCTTGCGCAAAGGCATCTTCTGCCAGCAGCATCGAGCCACCGACCAAAAGTGCCTGCTGCAAAAACCGTCGCCGGTCCAACGTCATGACCCTGCACCCCGCCCGAAGTTCCGCTAAAATACAAAGAATGGCCTATAACCTTCTGACTTTTCTAAGTCATACCCGTTAAGGCGTCAATCGGAACAAAGGCGATACCTGTGATTTTTCGAGGTTTCGCAGGGGATTGGCGGGCAAAGCTAATCTTCCCGCCCGCCCTCTTCCTCGGCCAAAGCTTGCAGTCGGGCGCGGCGATTCGCCTCGAAAGCCTCCAATACCGGGTCTAGCAGGGGCACCCCTCCGGCGACGGGCGGCGGGGCTTGGAAGCCGATCGTTGGAATCTCGAAAGCCGCTGGGGCTTCGGCCAGGGCCGCAGGAGCGGTGACCGGCGGTGCGACCGCCATATTCAACCCCGAAATCGCGCGGAAGTAGAAAATCGAGAAGACCCGAATAGCCGAGGCTAAACTTGCCCCCAGCCGCCGCTGATCGATGAGGGTCAGCAGATCGGAAAGGGTGCATTCCTCCCGCTTACAAATATCGGTCAGCGCGTCCCAAATCGCGACTTCAACGCTTATGCTGGTTCGCCGGCCAGAAACAATTACCGTCCGGCGATGCCGCGCCCCTTCATCACTATCACTCGTCGTCACGCTTCGACATTCCCGCAATTACTGATCGACCAAAGGATCGGCCTTCACTCAAGATGCGCGTGTTCGGTCGTCAAGCCCCCCAGCCCCAAAACGAGCGATCGCACCTCATTGTGTGCGCTAGAGTGCCGCAACCGCGGTGGAAACTCAAGGCAGATAGAAAAGATTTATAACTAATATCGCCAATCAAGCGCCAACTCACAATCCAATATCAGGTTCTGGCAAGCACTTATCATATTTCTATACATCTTATAGTGATCGGCATTCGACCAATCCCCGGCTTTCCCCCTATTTTAAGTCGATACACCCTGGGAAAATTACCAAGATCTTCCCCCATTTTTGCGATCTAATTTGCAGCCTCGTGATAATTTAATCACAAACCCCGGTCTTGAGATAAAACATCAAGACCGGAGATTCCTGACCAAGGAAGAGATTGTCGCAGATGGGTTAATTACTCGTATTCTGCCCAGGTCTTATCCTGGGACTTACTATAGAAGATCGATATCTTTGAAATCTCGCATAGGTTGAAATTATACCATTCCACCGGGGTATTATCATCATAGACAACCTTCAGATCATAAGAACAGACCTGATTTTTCTTGGGGAAGGTAATATTCACCCAATCGCCATCCGACAGGGTATCACGCCCCAAGACGTCTTCCTCCCAGTCACTACTTTTCGACGGGGCGACATAGACCTGATCGATTGTATAGCCGGTTTTATTAGTCAGCCGGAAATCTTGTTTGGATTGCGCAACGGCAACCGGGGCCGCCAACAGGGTGGCGAGGCCGAGGGACATCAAAAACTTCGTCATGATCGATGCCTTTTATATAGGAAAGGGACATCCATTGTATCACCCATCCTGTATTTTTGGTAAACAGCGCCAATAAATCTTTAGATTTTCAAAGAAAAACTGTTAGCCCTACCAGGAGAAAAGACCAAAGCCTGCCCGGATCAGGCGGTCGCCCGCACCGCACTGGCGAGCAATGCCAAATCGTCGGGCGTTTCGGCGGCAATTTGATCGACAAGGGCCTGAACCTCCGCCCGGTGGCCGGCCAAGCACGCCGTCGCCAGCCGTCGCGACAAATCATGCAGGCGGGTTAGGGCAAAATTCCCGAACAGGGAGATCAATTGATGCGCCTGTGGGTGTAGGTCCTTCACCTCGGTCACATCGCGCTGCTGCAGGAGATCGGCCACGCGCTCCGTCACGGCGACGATCACACTATCGATCAGATCAGGCAGCGCCTCGCGCCCAACGGTATCGACCAAATCATCAAAGCGGGTTGCATCGAAGCGCGGACGGGCGGGCGGCGGAACCGGGGCTGCCGTATCGACCGCAACACTGCTCTTGCCACCCCAACGGGCCAGGGTTTGAAAGAGTTTATCGCGGTCGATCGGCTTGGCCAAAGTATCGTTCATCCCGGCGGCCAGATGGGTCTTGCGCGACTCGTCCAAGGCGTCGGCGGTTAGGGCGATGATCGGGATTCGGGACCAGCCCTGGTCGCTGGCCCGGATCAAGCGGGTTGCCTGCAGCCCGTCCATTTCGGGCATATGAATATCCATCAGCACCAGATCGAAGGCATGTTCCGGTAATGCCTCCAGCGCCTCGCGCCCCGACGCAACGCTATAGACTTGGTGCCCGGCCTTCCGCAGCAGGGCGATAACCACCCGCTGGTTAATTTCATTATCCTCCGCCAGCAGGATCGAGAGGGGCCGCTCTGGCACCGTTCCGGCGCTGGTGGGGGCAACGATTAAGCGGGAGAGCGCCGCCTCTTCCCGCAGCGGCACCGGCAGGCAAACGGTGAAGACGCTTCCCTCCCCCGGCGCGCTGGCGAGGCTGATGTAGCCCCCCATCAGTTGCGCCAACTCGCGCGAGATGGCCAAGCCTAGGCCCGTGCCGCCAAAGCGCCGGGTAATCGACTGGTCCGACTGGGTGAAACGGTCAAAAATCAGCGCCTGCTGCTCAACCGGAATACCAATGCCGGTATCGCGCACCTCCAACACCAAATTGACCCGGCTGGGATCCTCCGGGGCTTCCGGCAAAGGTTCCGTATAGCCACGCAGGGTAATTTCCCCCGCCGGGGTAAATTTTACCGCATTACCGACCAGATTGACGAGAATCTGCCGCAACCGGGTTGGGTCGCTCTCGTAAACCCGCTCCAGCGCCGCGTCGATTTGCAAGCGCAACGCCACCCCGCGCTCGGCCACGCGCGGTGCGAACAGTGCAACGATCGAGCGCAGCAGCTCGCTGGGCCGGAAGGGCAGCGGCTCCAACGTAATGCGCCCGGCTTCCAGCTTCGTGATGTCCAATACATCGTCGATGATCGACAGCAGCGCCGTTGCCGATTGATGTGCGGTTTCGGCGTAATCGGCCGCTTCGGGTGGCAAGGGCACCGTGCGCAACAGCCCCAACATTCCCAACACCCCGTTCATCGGTGTGCGGATTTCGTGGCTCATGGTCGCCAGAAAGGCCGATTTCGCCGCGCTTGCGGCTTCGGCGGTTTGCCGCGCCTCCCGCAAGTCATGGACCAAGCGATCCAGATCGGCATTGCTTTTTTCGAGGGCCTTTGCCGTGGTGATATCAAGCCACAGGGTTTGCAGGCTGCCATCGAACAGCACCCGTTCCCGCAATTCCAACCACCCGCCGTCGGAGCGGCGCAATTGCAGCGGGCGCGCCAAAGGGGTGCGGATGGGGAAGGGACGGTTGATAAGCCGGGCGATCGTCTCCGCCTCGTGCGGGGCCAATGTCGTTTCGGCATAGGCGCGCAAATGATCGAAATAACTGGCTCCAGGATGGAATAAATCTACCGCGCGAGGAAAAATATCCCCCATTACCCGATTAGCTTTTTCAAAGAAACCATTAGGGTCAAATAGGGTAACCCCTCGGTCGGTTCCCTCCATAAACAAATCAGTATTCGTGCGATTATGCTGGCGCGTCACATCCTGCCAGGTTTTCAGGCAAGAACCATCCGCAAACCAATAAATTCGGCTATTCAACCAGCGCCCATTGCGCTTTTGAAAAAGGGAGGAATCCCGCATCGCCCGGTGCCGGGCCACCCCCGCCGCCACCGTTTCCTCGAATAATTTTGCGTCAGTAATCTCGGTGTTATGCCGAAAATAGTTCCGCATATTGTCGATATACGACCAGCCGCGCGTCAGCAGCCCCTCGTGTTCCGGAAAAAACGCTTCGTAGCAGCGGTTCCAGCCAATAATCCGCTCCTGCGGATCGATAAGGCAGGCGGCGGTTTCCATCGTGTCCAACAACGGGCCAACGAAGGGGATCTCGCTGCTCTCCTGCGGGGTGAACAGGGCAGGCGGGGGCGGAAAGGCAGCGGGCATGGCATTCCAGAACAGCGCAGCAATCGTCTTAATTCTATACCAAGTCTCCGTGCAATGCGGCAGGGAAATTGCGCAAAACAGGCCGCCCCTTTACGACACGACCCCTGCGGCCCATGTTTTGACGGCGCGTAAGGAGAAAACCAATGCCGCTGCTGATCGATCCCTGGTCCCTGCCCGACCCGTTGCAGGATTGCCCACCCACCGCAGGGCCACAGCGGGCCGTCTTGGCAGGGGGGTGCTTTTGGTGCACCGAAGCCGTTTTCGCACCGGTGGCCGGGGTGATTGAAGTTCGGCCTGGGTATGCTGGCGATAGTTCGATCACCGCCGATTACCGCACGGTCTGCTCTGGCCGTACCAATCATGCGGAGGTGATCGAGATTACCTATGACCCCGCGCAGGTTTCCTATGGTCAGTTGCTGAAACTGTTTTTTGGCGTGGCCCATGACCCTACCCAAAAGGATCGGCAGGGTAATGACGTGGGGCGGCAGTATCGGTCAGCGATTTTCTATGCCACCCCGGAAGAGCAGACCGTGGCGCGCGCCTATATCCGCCAGCTCGACGCGGCGCGGATTTACTCTGGCCCGATTGTCACCAGCCTAGAGCCGCTCACCGCGTTTTTTGTGGCCGAACCGGAACATCATTCCTATGCCGCCCGCAACCCCGAAAGCCCCTATATTGCCCATGTTTCAACCCCAAAGGTGGAGAAGCTGGTGCATTATTTTCCCCATTGGCTGAAACGCTAACCGTGCGGCGGAAGCCGCGACCGCGGCAGAAAAACCACGCAGACTCTAGACAAATGCGCCCTTTCCCCCCAGGTTGCTGCCTGGGGGAGAGGATGGACGTGATCGCTTCAAATACGGCCCGCCCCAGCAGGCGGGGGCGGCAGTTCTGGCGGCGGCTTTGCGGGCTGGTGGCTACCGGCTGGCTTTTTGCAGCCCCGGCCCTGGCGCAGGGCGGCATCGACGCGACCTTGCCGCGCGCCGTCATTCTCAGCTACAGCCGCATTGGCGACGAATCCGGGGCCACCGGATCGAATATCTCCATCGAAAATTTCGAGGCGCATATCGCCGAACTACGGAGTGGCGAATTTACCGTCCTGCCAGTACCGGAGATCATCGAAGCCCTGCGGGCCGGACGGCCTTTACCCGATAAAACCGTGGGCCTGCTGTTCGACGAGCCGCACGCCTCGGTCTATGTCAATGCTTGGCCCCGCCTGCGGGCCGCCCGTTTGCCGGCAACCCTGTTCGTCGCGACCGATACCGTGGACCGGGCCGGCCCCGATACGCTGACCTGGTCAGAGATCCGCACGATGGCCGGGGAGGGGTTGGAACTTGGCAATCAAACCGCCTCCTATCCCCACATGCTGGGGGGGGAACGCGCCTATCTGCTGGGACAAATCGCCCGCGCGACGGATCGGCTGGTTAGCGAGACTGGGCGCAAACCCCGGCTTTTCGCCTATCCTTACGGCGAGCATGACGCGGTTTCCCGCGCCCTGGTGGCCGGGGAAGGTTATCTAGCCGCCTTTGGGCAGCAGTCGGGCGTGGCGCATGGGCGGCTCGATCCCTTCGCCCTGCCGCGCTTTGCCATGAACGATCCCTTCGCCTCGGTCGAACGGCTGCGCCTGGCGGCACAGGCTCTGCCGTTGTTGGCCACCGAAGTAACGCCAACCGCAATGGCGCTGGAAACCAATCTACCCGCCATTGGCTTTACGCTCGATCCGATGATGGGGCCAGGGGCGATTACGGCACTGGCCTGTTTCGTATCGGGCGTGGGGCGGGCCGATGTGATCGAACTGGGCGACCGGCGGGTGGAGGTGCGCCCGCGCGAACCGCTACCATCGGGCCGATCACGGCTGAACTGCACGCTTCCCGCCGGGGAGGGGCGGTGGCGCTGGTTTGGCCTGCAGTTCGTCGCCCCATAAGCCAGGGGATTCGTCCCCATCCCCCCTGATTCTTACCAGGGTGCCGCGTGGTTTGTGCAACAGCGGTCTAAAAAGCCAGGAAGAGTGACCTTTTTGCGTCAGAAAAGAGTCGCAATTTCGCTGTGACAACCTATATCCTGGAGTCCGAAGAAGTTTTTCTAGCGGATTGACAGGAGACACAGAATGTTCGTCCCACCGATCAATCCGGTTGTTGTCGCCATGGCGGGTGCCGCCCAGGCTAAACCGCAACCGGCTCAACCGCCGACCTCGGCGCAGACCCAACGCGCGACGCGACCGGCACCTAAGTCCGAAGACTCTCGGATGCGCGATAAGCGCGACCGCGATGAAGAACGGGAGGTCGATCTCGACCAACAGCACCGACACAAGCTCGATCTTAGCGTGTAACCAGGTACCATCGAAGCAAAACTGAATCCGACGTCAGGTTTTGACGTTGGCTCTTCAGAGAAAAACGCATTTTTGATAATTTATTCTTAAACAATACAGTTGTACCCTAGCATCGATTCTATCACGACCAAGTCACAGCCGGGGGCTTTGCTACTGGCCGTGCTTTTGTTAAGATAAGATATTCCGTCGTGATGGAGAGTATGATGACCGAGTTTTCCACTTCGTCCGGCGCGGATGCCCTGAACGATCAACCGGACTATACGATTGAAGCCCGGATTGATGGCGAATGGGTCGCGCAGCAGGAAGCCCGTAGCCTGGAAACGGCCTTGCTTCAGGTGCGCAAGCTGGTTCCGACCCTAGGGGCCGATAATGTGCGGATTGTTACCGATGCCGAAAACGGCAAGCGGCGGCTTTACTCCGTGCAATATAACCGGCCCAAACCTGCGCCTTTACCACCGATTGCCTTCCGCGATCATTTCAACGGGATCAAGGGGGCCCCAATCGGTTCGGCGGCCACGAAGCTTGCCATGCTGGTTGGCCTGGGGGCCGCCTGCGGTGTGGTTGGCGTGATCGTGTTCCAGCTTCTGCACATGATCGACGGGCTGATCGTTGGCCCCTAGTGCGTCCTGAACCCGATGCCCCCAAAGGCGACACTCGGCTCCTTAGCCCCCGCTGGGCGTGCTTGGCGCGCCGAGTGTATCGACGGGCATCATTGGCAGATCCCCGCCGAATTGTATTTGTAGCGCCGTGGTCGAAAACGCCAAGGATAGCGCCCAATACAGGAGGATCGCGCCTACCGTTAAACCGACCGATAGGCTCATGCCATCGCGGATAGTGCGGAATAGCAACCCATTGGCCCAGACAAATCCTAAAATCAGGCTGCCATAAACCAGGGCAGAAATCCCGATCCCCGCCCCCAACAGCGCCACCCCCTGGATCAGGACCGAAATCAGCATCAGCCCCCAGTTGAGCGCCGCGATCACCCGACAGAGGCCGCGCCCATGCCCTAAACGCAGGGCCGCTGTGGCAAAAAGCGTGAGAAAACAGGCGACCGCCGCCAGTTTGGCCAGGGCTTGCAGCAGCAACCCATCCCAAGCATCCCCGCCGGCGCTGCCCATCAGCAACGCGGCGGCGGCAATGGCAATCAGTACATCGGCCAGCAGCGCCCCATAAGAGCGACGGACTTCGGCCGGCGTATCGGCGAAATGGGCCTGCCAGCCGGTTTTACCCGACAGTAACGGCAGTAAAGCGGCAACGGGCGGTATCATGCGAAATAACGGTCCAACATTACCCTGTAGATGTGGGTGAGCGCCGCGAGATCGGCAAGACGCAGATTCTCGTCAACCTTATGCATCGACTGCCCAACGAGGCCGAATTCCACTACCGGGCAATAGGCACGGATGAAGCGGGCGTCGGATGTGCCGCCGGTCGTGCTCATCTCCGGCACCACGCCCAACACGGTTTCCACCGCCCCCGCCACCAGGGCCGAAAGCGGGCCGGGCGGCGTGAAGAAGCTTTCGCCCGACACGCTGATGCTAAGATCATAGGGGACCCCGGCGCGCGCCAACCGTTGACGCAGTAAAGCTTCGAGCGTGCCGCTGGTAAAAGTATCGTTGAAGCGCACATTGAAATTAGCGGTCACGCTGCCGGGAATAAGGTTACTCACCGGATTGCCAGTATCGACCGTGGTCACTTCTAGGTTCGAGGGCTGAAAATGCGCGGTTCCTGCATCCAGCGCGCCCGCCCCCAAGGCGGTCAGTAGCGCGACCATCTTCGGGATCGGATTATCGGCCAAATGCGGATACGCGACATGGCCTTGCGTGCCGCGCACCGTCAAGCGCCCGGATAAGGAGCCGCGCCGCCCGATTTTCATCATTTCGCCCAGAGTACGGGGATTGGTCGGTTCTCCAACCACGCAGGCATCCAGGGTTTCGCCGCGCGCGGCTAGCCATTCCAGCATCTTCTTAGTGCCGTTGATCGCCGGGCCTTCCTCGTCGCCGGTTATCAGCAAGCTAATCGAGCCGCCAAATCCGGGGGTTTCGGCCAAAAACCCTGCCGCTGCCGCCACAAAGGCGGCAATACCGCCCTTCATATCGGCGGCCCCGCGCCCAAACAGCCGGTCGCCCTTAATCTCGGCGGCGAAAGGATCCACCGACCAGCCCGATAGATCGCCCGGCGGTACCACATCCGTATGCCCAGCAAAGCAAAAATGCGGGCGGCCCGTGCCGAGGCGGGCATAAAGATTATCGATCGGGGCCGTTCCCGCTTCCTCGAACCGCAGCGGATGGCACACGAACCCCAGGCCCGCCAGGGCTTCCGCCAAGAGGCCCAAAGCCCCGGCATCCGCTGGGGTCACGCTGGGACAGCGGATCAGCGCTTGGGCCAGCGATAGGGCGTCGTGCGCCACCAGCATTCTGGGTTAGCTCCGCAGCAGATCGTTGATGCCGGTCTTGCTGCGCGTCTGCGCATCGACCCGCTTGACGATCACGGCACAGGCCAAGCCTGGCCCTGGCGTGCCATCCGGCAGCGGCTTGCCCGGCAGCGTGCCAGGGATCACGACCGAATAGGCTGGAACCCGCCCAACGAAAACTTCGCCGGTGCTACGGTCGATGATCTTGGTCGAGGCTCCTAGGAACACGCCCATCGATAGAACCGCCCCCTCTTCGACGATCACGCCTTCCGCCACTTCCGACCGCGCGCCGACGAAGACATTATCCTCGATGATAACCGGCCCGGCCTGCACTGGCTCCAGCACACCACCAATGCCAACCCCACCGGAAATATGGCAGTTCTTGCCAATCTGCGCGCAGGAGCCGATCGTCACCCAAGTATCGACCATGGTGCCACTATCCACATAGGCCCCAACATTGACGAAGCTCGGCATCAACACGACGTTAGGAGCGATAAAAGCGCTGCGGCGCACAATCGCCCCTGGCACGGCGCGGAAGGCGGCGGCCTTAAATGTCTCCGCGTCCCAATCCAGAAACTTCGACGGCACCTTATCCCACCAAGACGCGCCCCCCGGCCCCCCGGAAATCGCCTCCATCGCATTCAAGCGGAACGATAGCAGCACCGCCTTCTTCAGCCATTGATGCACCACCCAGCCGTCGGCCTCCTTGGTCGCAACGCGCGCTTGGCCGGAATCCAGCAGCGAGAGCGCTTCGGCGACCGCCGCCCGCACGGGGCCTTGCGTGGCGGTGGAGAGCGTATCGCGCGCCTCCCAAGCGATGTCGATAGCGGCGGCGAGATCCTGCGTCATTCTGGTCGGTTTCCCTTATGAAAATAATGTTTAGCTGCGGCGAACCAGGGTGCCGACCCCGCCGGAGGTAAAGATTTCGAGCAGAATAGCGTGCGGCACGCGCCCATCCAGAATGACCGCCCCTTCCACGCCCTGCATCACCGCCGACAGGCAGGTTTCAATCTTCGGGATCATGCCGCCGGGAATCGTGCCGTCGGCGATCAGGCGCCGCGAATCTTCGGTGCTAATTTCCTTCAGCAGATTTTTGCTTTTATCCAAAACCCCGGCCACATCGGTTAGCAGCAGCAGGCGCGTTGCCCCCAGCGCCCCAGCAATCGCCCCCGCCGCTGTATCGGCATTGATGTTGAAAGTTTCGCCCTGCGCTCCAATCGCGGTTGGCGCGATCACCGGAATAATGTCTGACTGCGCAAACACTTCTAGCACTTTGGCATTCACCGTATCCGGCTCGCCCACAAAGCCAAGGTCCAGCACCTTTTCGATATGGCTATCGGGATCGACCTTGGTGCGGGTTAGGCGGCGCGCTGTGATAAGATTGGCGTCCTTCCCCGATAGACCGACGGCCAAGCCGCCAGCCCGGTTGATCGCGCCGACCAGCTGTTTATTAATCGACCCGGCCAGCACCATTTCCACGATCTCGACCGTGGCCTCATCGGTAATGCGCAGCCCGTCGATGAACTGCGACTGGATTTTCAGCCGCTCTAGCATTTTGCCAATCTGCGGCCCGCCGCCATGCACGATGACCGGATTAATGCCAACCTGTTTCAGCAGCACCACATCGCGCGCGAAAATATCGGCCAACCGATCATCGCCCATCGCATGACCGCCGTATTTAATGACGAAGGTCTTGCCGGCAAACCGGCGCATAAACGGCAGCGCTTCGGAGAGAATATCGGCCTTTGTGGGCCAATCGAGCGCAGCAATATCGACGGGTTTCTGGTCGGTCATCGCAGGAAATCTCCGAAGCGGAACAGCCCCGCTGCACAGCGGGATATAGGATGTGCCGGGCACGGCCCGGCGGGCGCGATCATGCGCAAAACCAAAGCTCAGGAGAAGTGGAAATTCATCCACCGTGGCGCATAGCCCCGTTTGGGCAAAAGGCTTACGGTAGATCGGCCACCACCCAGCCCGTGGTTCCCTGGATGAAGCGTAAATCCAGGCTAGGATGCAGCGTGCCGAGCAGCGTTTTTAGCTCCAGCGTTACGGTACAAACATAGGCAGGGCGGCGTTCTTCCCCGGCAGCGGTGCAGCGCTGCTTGCGTAACCCCTGCAGCTCGACCAGCCCACTCACCGGCGGTAACCCCGGCACCAGCGCCGCAAGACTACGCAAATCTTGGAACTTCGTCGCAACGGCATGTTCGATCTGATCCTCGCTCGGCTCTGGCGTAAGCGTGGCGCAGGCGGCGAGGGTAGCGGCCAGGCCCAAGACCCGTATCGGCGTGATGATATTCATAAGATCCTCCCATCTGTGCCTGCGAGTGTGCCGCACGCCCCCAAAAACAGAAACCCCCGCCGAAGCAGGGGTTTCCATTGGTCGGGAGAGGGGTTGCCCCCTCTCCAATCCCATATCGCGGTGACGCGATATTAGAAATCGACGCGGGTACGGAAGGTGAAGAGCGTACCGTCGTTCTTCGACTTGCCGGCCTTGAGGCCCGAAGTCTGCGACTCGGCTTCAAAGAAGGCGATATCGGCCTGCAGCGACAGGCCCGGTGCCAGCTGATAGGCACCGCCAACGCCCCAGACGTAGTCGGTGGTGTCGGCACGGCCACGCGCGGCATAGTCGGTTTCGACGCGGGCATAGTTCATGCCAACGCCCCACGGGCCGGTGGCGTAGGTCAGACCCAGCTGCCAGCCGATCTGATCGTCGCCCTTGGCCAGGCCGCTTTCGCCGTTGTCGAAGTAGTGACCGCCGAAGGTGAAGCCGGCGTAGGAAACCTGCGCGCCGAGATGCCACACGGTGTAGTCACCCTGGGTCGCCTTAACGGTGGCCGAAGTGTCCTTTTCGTCGCCGAATTCGACACCGCCGCCCAGCTTCACGCCGACGTCGCTGAACTTACCGCTGTAAGCCGCGCCCAGAGCGATCAGGTCGCTGTAGTTGTTGCCCGAACCGGTGATGAACTTCGAGCGGGCATTGTCACGACCGCGCGAACCTTTTTCCGGAGTGTAGCTGATACCGGCCTGGAAGCCCGAAAACACCGGGGTATAGTACACCAGCTTCGTGTCGAAGGTGCCTTCGTTGAAGTGGTAGAAGCTATAGTTACCGGTCGAGGTCCCGAAGGCATAGTCGGCCTGGCCGATACCAACCGACGGGGCCTGGACTTCAAAGTTGCTGTCCGGAGCCAGCGTATCGCCGAGTTCGACCTTACCCCACGAACCGCCCATGTAGACGAACTTGCGGTCGGCACCGACGACATCCTGGGTACCCTGGTTCGAGCTGTTCTGGTTATTACGCAGACGCATATCGAAACCGTAGGTCAGACCGTTTTCGGCCTTGGCTTCCGCCTTCAGGTGCAGACGGTAGTCAATACGGGCTTCGCGCGATTCCATGTTCGCGAGTTCATCATTGACGATGATGAAGTCCGAACGGACCGAGCCGCCGAGCGTCACAGTGAACGGGGCCTTCGTGGTGACCTGCTGGGCGGCAGCGGCACCGGCAAACAGAACGAGGGCGGACGTGCCCAGAAGAATCTTTTTCATTGTCAATACCCCTTGGTGGTACTCAACCCAAATGAACCCTTTCGGGGGACCATGAAGTGACCCTCCCCGCTCGGGACGACCGTATAAAAACCTATCGTCCGCCCGTCCCGCAAGCCTGCAGTGCATTTGATGAGTGGCTTTTCAGGCGAATGTGGCGAAAAAACAACACCTGTGACGAGCGCTAAAACATTATTAAATCCACACGTTTATCGCCCGAACTTCGCAAAAAACCTTGATTCTTCGCCTATTTTTCCCGACTGAAATGCCGCCCGTGTTACGCCCGATCCGCCGGGTTCGTCATCATTTTGACCAAAAAACAGGCGAGGCTTTTCGTCCGCTCCGCCCCCCAAAAAGCAAAACCGCGCCCCAGGGCTGGGGCGCGGTATAAGCCGTCGAAAAACCTTGGGGCGGGTTAGGCGCGCCAGAAGGGCTTGCTGATTTCGGTCAGAACATCGCCACGGCTAAGGCCGATATCATCCAGCGCGCGCTGATCGAGGGCGGCGAGTTCGCGACGCTCCTGCCAGCGGACGTACCAAGTATTCAGGGTATCCATCAGCGAGGCGCTGTTGGCCGGCGTGGCGAAACCCGTGTTCAGAGCAGAGATGCGAGCCATGATGTAGCTCCTTTCAGGATCAGGGAGGTGTTTATGCGTTTTGTTGAAACCAAATTACATCGCCCCGCGCCCATTGTGCAGCGCAATAAGCCTGCGCCAGCTTTGCATTCGCCGCATGGGATGCCGGGCATCCAGAAAACGCATGGTGACAAATCAATGCCTTATTCGACGATCTTCAGCAGTATCTCCGTCGAATTGCGCAAGATTATGAGGCGAAATACGCGCGTCGCGACGGAAAAATTCCCGCAGATGCAAAAATCCTGTCAACCCCCTGCGACAGCGGGTAGCGGCGGTCAGGCATCTCATTAACTCATTATCGGTTAACGCAGCGGTTCTTTGGGTAGGATGCGGGGCAAGGGCGCGGTTTTAGCGGGATTTTTTGTGAAGCCTCCCCGTTCAACCTGCCGTGCGGTCCTGGTTCGTCTGCTGCGAAAGGGGACCCCTGTTCGATCCCCGTGCCAGTGAAGCCGACCCTTGCCCCGACTGAGAAACTGTTCAGCAACAAGCGTGCCAACAGCAAACCGGCGCAAAAATGCCCTTTAGTCGCCCACCTGCTGCAGCGCAACGATGAATTTTGCGGCGCAGTGATTATTTCGCAGGCGCACGCGCGATGCACAGCAGCCCTGCGGGGAAAACGGGGCTAGGGGCCGGGCCGCCTCTTGCCAAGGCGGCCTGCGGCCCGCAGGCTCTATTTCCGTTTACGTCAAGGATGCGAGCCTTCCCATGCCCCTGTCGCCCGCCAGCCCGCGCGAGCATTTCCACACGCGGCAGATCACCCTCAACGGCTATCACCGGGCCGATGGCCTGTGGGATATCGAAGCCCATCTGACCGATGTGAAGACCTATGCGTTTTTGAACGATTGGCGGGGGCTGATGACACCGGGGACCCCGATCCACGATATGTGGATCCGCCTAACGGTCGATGATCGGCTGGTGGTTCAGGCCGTCGAAGCCGTGACCGATGCCTCGCCCTTTCAGATTTGCCCGGTAATCACCGGCAATTTTCAGCGGATCGTCGGGCTGCGCATCGCTTCTGGCTGGACCCAGGCGCTGAAGGATCGGCTGGGCGGGACGGAGGGCTGCACCCATCTTGTCGAACTGCTCGGCCCCGTCGCCACGGTCGCGTTTCAAACCGTTTCTACCGGTCAAGCGCGGGTGCGTGCCCTGCGCGAGGCGGCCGAGGGGCGCGACCCCGGCACAGTCAGCGGCGGGCCGCCCACGGTTAAGTCTGGCACGGGCCGCCGCCCGCCGATCATCGATACCTGCCACGCCCTGGCCGCCGACGGGCCGGTGGTGGCGAAGCATTATCCAGAGTTTTACACCGGCGCGCCGACCGACAAGACCTGACCTTATATAAGCTAGGTCTGTCCGGGTAGCGCAGCCGGGGCTACAGGCCTTTTTGCCCCATCTCTAGGAATTTTTCGCGGCGCTGCAGCTTCAGCGTCGCCGCATCCAGCAACAGCAACGGGCGCAATTGGGCTTCGATTGCATCGCCCACATCGCTCATCATCGCCCCCGCATCGCGATGCGCCCCGCCGAGGGGTTCTGGGATGATCTGATCGATCACCCCCAGTTTTTCCAAATCCTGCGCGGTCATGCGCAGCGCTTCCGCCGCATCCTGGGCATTATCGGAACTGCGCCACAGGATCGACGCGCAGCCTTCCGGGCTAATCACCGAATAGACGGAATGTTCCAGCATCGTCACCCGGTTGCCGGTGGCAATGGCAATCGCTCCACCCGACCCGCCTTCGCCGATGATTGTCGCGACAATGGGCACCGGGGCGGCCAAACAGGCATCGATGGCGCGGGCAATGGCTTCCGCCTGGCCGCGGGCTTCCGCCTCGATGCCCGGAAACGCCCCTGCCGTATCGACCAGGGTAATCACCGGCAAGCCAAACCGCCCAGCCAATTCCAGCAAGCGCACCGCCTTGCGGTAACCTTCGGGCTTCGGCATTCCGAAATTATGCTTAAGGCGGGTTGCCATATCATGGCCCTTTTCCTGGGCCAGCACGACGCAGCTTTGCCCGCGGAACCGCCCTAGGCCGCCAAGGATCGCCGCATCTTCGCCGAAGGTCCGATCCCCGGCCAGCGGGGTGAAATCCTCGATCAGCGCGGCGATATAATCGACCCCATGCGGGCGTTGCGGATGGCGCGCCACCTGCACCTTCTGCCAGGCGGTCAGCTTGGCATAGGTCTGGCGCAACAGCTTATCGACCTTGACCTCTAGCCGACCGACTTCTTCGGCGATATTCACCGTATCGTCGCTGGCCAGATGCCGCAGTTCCTCGATCTTAGCTTCAAGATCGGCAATAGGCTTCTCGAAGTCGAGAAAAGTCCGCATTGACGAGTGTTCCCGTGCTTTTCAGGCGGGCGGACCCTGCCTGCGTTCGGCCCGCTTGTCAATCGCGGCGGGACCGCCGGGGCCGATCAGCAGGGGCGGGTGCCACTTTAACGCGCACGCCATGCTGCACGGCAATATCTCTGTGCGCAATCGCCAAATTTCAGGACGAAAGCTTTCATTTGCAGTTAAGAATCGTTTGCATTCGCACAAGGGCGACGCTAGGCTATGCCGGTCTTTTCCGAGAGGTACCGCCATGTCCAACCTTGCTTCTGCCCCGTCCTCGGTCTCTGCCCCCCGTCCGATGTCTGGCGAACTGCCGCTGCTGAACAGCCGCGATCTGTTCACGACCCAGCGCGAAGTGCTGATCCAGCATGGGACAGAGCATTACCGCCTGCGGCTGACCTCGACGAATAAACTGATTCTGACAAAATAACGCGGGCCGGTCCCGCCCCCGCCCCGCCAGCCGCATTCGCCAGCATCGGGCCTTCTTCGTTCCTGATGGTGGTGAGTTAACATGCCGATCCTCGATCGCTCGCGGCTGCGGGCGCTTTCCTTTTCTGTTGCGCTGCCGGCGCTGCTTCTTCCTAGTTTGGTCTTTGCCCAAGCCGCTCCCAACCCGCCGGTTACGCAACTCGATGCGGTTTCGGTAAGCGGTACCCGGTCGGAAAAACCGATCGGGGAGGAAACCGGCACTGTCACCGTGGTGCAGGAAAAAGAACTTCAGCGCCGCAGCGTCCATCGCCCGCAAGACGCGGTGCGCTACGAGCCGGGGGTGACGGTGGGCAATCAACCCACCCGCGCCGGGCAGGGCACCTATAATATCCGCGGCATCGGCGGCAACCGGGTTCGGGTGCAGGTCGATGGGGTGAAACTGCCCGACTATCCGGCCTCCAACCCCGCCTATACCCGCGATACGGTGGAATTCGACAGTCTGAAACGGCTGGAAATTCTGCGCGGTCCCGGCTCGGCCCTCTATGGGTCGGATGCTTTGGGCGGCGTTGTGTCTTATGTTACCAAAGACCCCAGCGATTATCTGGACGAAGTGGGCCGCGATTGGTACATCGGCGGTCGGGCAAATTATGATAGCGCCGACAAAAGCTTCGGGAAGGCAGCAACTGCCGCCGGGCGCGTCGGGCCGGTCGAAGGGTTGCTGAACTACAGCCGCCGCGACGGGAACGAGGTGAAGAATAAGGGCGCGCTGAAGGCCAATCCGCAGGATTATTCCAGCGATAATCTGCTGGGCAAACTTCAGGTCGGCCCGAAGGATAATCGCCTGCGCCTGACCGGGGAATATCTCCAGCGCGAAACCGAGACCAATGTGCTGACCGATCGGTCGGCGACAGTGCTGGATTCGCAAGGGGAAGATCTAACCCGCCGCTTCCGCGTCAGCCTGGATCATACTTACGCCCGTCCGCTCGGCTTCATCGACCAGATCGACTGGAAAGCCTATTACACCCGCGCCAGCCGCGAAGAAGTGACCAAACAGCAGCGCCTGACCTCTGGCGTGCCCGCCTATCGCTTCAGTGATCTCGATTTTACGCAAGATATTTACGGCGGCGAGGTGCAGGCAAAATCCTCCGCCGCCTGGTTTGGCATGAAGCACGCCTTTACCTATGGCGTCTCGCTGGATGAAACCAAGACCGAGCGCCCGCGTAACCGCTACGAACGCAACCTGCGCACGGGGGCAGTTACCTCCACCTTCTCCGGTGGGCCGGGGGTACCGCCAGAAACCTTCCCAAATAAAACCTTCCCCGATACCAAGACCCTGCAGGCCGGGGCCTATGTTCAGGACGAAATCACCACCGGGGCTTGGACTATCCTGCCCGCAGTGCGCTTCGATTATTATAAGCTTACCCCTTCGCCCGATCAGGCTTTCGCCACGACCAACTATCAGAACTTCGTCGTGCGCGAGTTTTCCGATACGGCGGTGTCGCCGAAACTGGGCTTGACCTATAAGATTGATGACCGCTTTAGCCTGTTCGGCCAATATGCCCATGGTTTCCGCGCCCCGCCCTATGATGACGCCAATATCGGCTTCACTAACGGCCCGTCGCGCTACGAAATTCTGCCGAATGCCAACCTGAAGCCGGAAGAAAGCGATGGGGTGGAAGCGGGCTTGCGCGGCAAGTTCAAAGACGGCAGCAGCTTTGCTGTGTCGGGTTTCTACAATGCCTATACCGACTTCATCGAAAGCACGCTGATCGGTACCCGCCAGGGGATCAGCCAATATCAATCGCGGAATGTCTCGAAAGCCACCATCTGGGGCTTTGAAGCGCGCGGTGAATATCGCTTCCTGCCGGATTGGAGCCTGCTCGGCAGTTTTGCCTATGCCCATGGCACCAATGACGATACCAACCAACCGCTGGACAGCGTAGCCCCCTTCACCCTGCGTGCCGGCCTGACCTACGATCATCCGACGCAGAATTGGGGGGCCAGCGTCATGGCCGCCCATTACGCGGAAAAAAGCCGGGTCAGCAATCCCAGCTTCTTCAAGGTTCCATCGGCGACCGTCGTCGATCTCGCCGGTTATTGGGACGTGACGGAACAGATCGGCCTGTCAGCAGGCGTTTATAACCTGTTCGACAAGCAATATTATAATGCGCTCGATGTGTCCGGCTTCCAGTCGAACCGGACCGATCTTGAACGCTATACCCAGCCGGGCCGCACCTTCATGGTCGGCTTGACCGCCCGCTGGTAAGCCGATGACCGGGGCGCAGCAGGTCAATCCGCGCGGCGGAGGCGCTTTCGCCTTCTCCCTGCTGCTGCATGGGGCGGTGATCGCGGGGTTTGCCGCTTTTGCCGCGCCGCGCCCCGGTTTGCCGCAGCCCGAAATCCAGCCGGTATCGCTGGTTCTTCTGCCGGCACCCCGCGACGCCCCGGTCCCTGAGACACCGTCCGCCGCCGATCCAGCGCCGGTTACAGTCGCGTCGCCCGCGCCAGAACCGACGCCGCCAGAACCATCGCCCGTCGCAGAAGACCTTCCCATGCCGCCGCCACCCCCGCCAACCGAAGTTGCGGCAGAACCGGCACCCCTGGCCCCTCCCCCGCCGCCGCCAATCCCGGACGCACTGCCCCCGCCAGAACCGCCGCCTCCCCAAGCGAAAGCGACGCCCCCTTCCCCCCCCCCCCCCCCCCCCCCCCCCCCCCCCCCCCCCCCCCCCCCCC
>CAZNVY010000004.1:0-1900 GCA_964576605.1 uncultured Elstera sp.
TGACGGGCGATCTGACGGAAACCTTCGAGAAGGGCGGCACGACGCTCACCCGCCGCTTGAACCCCGATAAGGTTTTCACGGCACCCAATGGCGGCACGCTGACCCTGCCGGGCCGTGCCTTGCTGCTGGTGCGCAACGTCGGCCATCTGATGACCACCGACGCCGTGCTGCTGGACGGGGCGGAAACCCCGGAAGGGATGCTGGATGCGCTGATGACCGTCACCGCCGCAATGCACGATCTCAAGCGTACCGACGGCCCGCGCAACTCGCGCGCCGGGTCGGTCTATGTGGTGAAGCCGAAGATGCACGGGCCGGAAGAGGTTGCGTTCGCCGATACCCTCTATGCCCGCGTCGAAGATATTCTCGGCCTGCCGCGCAATAGTGTGAAGCTGGGGGTGATGGACGAAGAGCGCCGCACTTCGGCGAACCTGCGCGAATGTATCCGCGCGGTGAAGGACCGGCTGGTCTTCATCAATACCGGCTTCCTGGATCGCACGGGCGACGAAATCCATACCTCCATGCAGGCGGGGGCGTTCGTCCCGAAGGCGGAGATGAAGGACGCGGCATGGCTCTCGACCTATGAAAACGGCAATGTCGATAGTGGGCTTGCCACCGGGATGCAGGGCAAGGGCCAGATCGGCAAGGGCATGTGGGCGAAGCCCGACGCGATGGCGGAAATGCTGACCGTGAAGATCGGCCATCCGAAAGCCGGGGCGAATACCGCCTGGGTGCCGTCGCCGACCGCTGCCACCCTGCACGCGACGCACTATCACCAGCTCGACGTTTTCGCCCGCCAGAACGAGCTGAAGAGCCGCGCCGCCGCCAGCCTTGATCTGCTGCTCACCCCGCCGCTGCTGACGGGCCGCAACCTGTCGGCGGAGGAGGTTCAGCGCGAGGTGGATAACAACTGCCAGGGCATCCTTGGGTATGTGGTGCGCTGGATCGATCAGGGTATCGGCTGCTCGAAGGTGCCGGATATCAACGATGTCGGGCTGATGGAAGACCGGGCGACCTTGCGCATTTCCTCCCAGTATCTCGCCAATTGGCTGCTGCACGGGCTGATTTCGGAGGCGCAGGTGGACGAAAGCCTGCGCCGCATGGCGGTGAAGGTCGATGCGCAAAACGCGGGCGATCCGCTCTACACGCCGATGGCCCCGGCGTTCGACGGGGTGGCCTTCGCGGCGGCCCGCGATTTGATCTTTACCGGGGTGCAGCAGCCCTCCGGCTATACCGAACCCGTGCTGCACGCCCGCCGCCGGGAAGCCAAAGCGAAGAAGGCCGCCTGACCATGATGACTGTCTCCCGCCTCGACCTTGCCGATGCGCATTTGATGCTAGCGGCGGCGCGCGCCCGCGCCACCGCGATTGGCGTGCCGATGTGCATCGCCATCACCGACGATTGCGGTCAATTGATCGCCTTCGACCGGATGGACGGCGGCAAGGTCACGTCCATCACCATTGCCATCGACAAAAGCTTTACCGCCTCGGCGGCTAAGAAGGCGACGCACGAATATGGCTCCGCCTCTCAGCCCGGCGCCCCGGCCTATGGTATTGCCTCGGCCATCGGCGGGCGGTTGATGGTGGTCGGCGGCGGTCTCCCGGTGATCGTCGATGGCGCGGTCGTCGGCGGGATCAGCGTTAGCTCCGGTACACCGGCGCAGGATCAGGACGTTGCCCAAGCTGGGATCGATGCGTTCCTGGCCGCGCAGAAAGCCTAAGGCCGAGGGGGGAGCAGCAGGCTTGCGCCCCGCGCCAAACCCGCCTATCCCTCATGCCTGAGGTTCTTTACGCAGGATGCAAGAGAATGAGCGTGTTAGAGGTTTTGGAAGCGCGGGGCTTGGTCCATCAGAAGACGGCAGAAGATTTGGGCGCGGTGCTCGCGGCTGGTCCGATCACCTTCT